>CAYIQV010000256.1:0-3146 GCA_964365635.1 uncultured Acidiferrobacteraceae bacterium | reverse complement strand
CTGCAGGTGCACAAGGTCGTTGATGGCGTGTACGCGCTGGTCGGCGAACTCGGCCAGCGCTCGCCCGAAAACCTCGGCAACAACGCGACCTTCGGCGTCATCATCACCAGCGATGGCGTCGTGCTCGTGGACCCGGGCGGCAGCTTCAACGGCGCCAAACAGATTCACAAAGCCATACAGTCCATCACCGACAAGCCCGTCCGGCTCGTCATCAACACCGGCGGCCAGGACCAGCGCTGGCTCGGCAATGGCTACTTCAAAGCGCAAGGCGCGCGCATCATCGCCTCGGCCGCCGCGGTCGCGGATCAGCGCACCCGCGCCACCGACCAGCTGATCGCCCTGAACAATCTCGTCGGCGAAAAGCTGATGGTGGGGACCGAAGCGGTGCATGCCGGTGAGACATTCGAAAATCGTATCGAGATCGAGGTTGGCGGCATACGCCTGGTGCTGCGTCATCCGGGAACGGCCCATACGCCAGGCGACAGCTTCGTATGGCTGCCACAGAAGAAGGTCGTCTTCGCCGGTGATATCGTCTACGTCAAGCGACTGCTCGTCGTAAGTCCCGAGTCGCGCACCCAGCCGTGGATCAAGGCCTTCGAGGAGATGACCGCGCTTCATCCCGAGCATGTCGTCCCCGGCCACGGACCGGCAACCACGCTCGCACAGGCGCGCACCGAAACCTATGACTACCTGGTCGCATTGCGGACACAGGTCAAGGCACTGATGGATCGCGGCGGCGAAATATATGACGTGGGGACGATAGACCAGTCGCGCTTCAAGCACCTCATGGCGTATGAGCAGCTCAAGGGCCACAATGCGCAGCAGGTCTTTCAGCAAATGGAATGGGAGTAAAGGAGCGAGCCTAACCAATCACCCTCGTTCCACAGCGGAGACAACCAGACAGGAATGAACCCAGAGGAGTATGAGGCGTGGTACCAGACAGCGCGCGGAAGCTGGATCGCTGGCCGCGAGTTTGACCTGATGACACGCCTGCTCAACCCGTCTGCCGGCGCCACGCTGCTGGATGTCGGTTGCGGCACGGGGCATTTCAGCCGTCGCTTCAGTGCCGCCGGCCTGCGGGTCAACGGGCTGGACCCGGATCCGGCAATGCTGGAGCACGCGCGCCGTCTCGGCGGCGGGGTGGATTATCTGCGCGGCACGGCCACGGAGCTGCCGCTGCCCGACAGCGCGTATGATTTCGTCACCGGCGTGACCAGCCTTTGTTTTATCGCCGACGCACCGAGCGCGTTGCGGGAGATGTGGCGCGTCGCACGGCGTGCCGTGCTACTCGGTCTGCTTAACCGTCATAGCTTGCTCTACTACCAGAAACACAGTCGAGGCGCCTATCGTGGCGCGCGCTGGGATACACCGGCGGAAGTCAGGCGCTGGACGAAGTTGCTCGAGCCCGCGCCACAAATCACGGTGCGTAGCGCAATTTTTTTGCCCGGCGGCGGTGTGTTGGCGCGCGCGGCCGAGGTGGTGCTCCCCGGCGCGTTGCCGTGGGGCGGCTTTCTCGCCATTGTCCTCTATAAACCGTCTTAAATTTATTTGCACGTTGTTCAAGAACGGCGCTTGTTTCAGAAACTGTAACGCAGTTCCGAAAATACACCCTGATTGCGCTTGAGCTGACCGAAGAACGTCCCGTCCGGGCCGCGATAAAACTCGCCACCGAACGTCGCACTTGCTCAGTGAATTTTCGCCCGCTCTTCCTGTAGTAGCTTCTCGCCATCGACGCCCTGCGCCGACATTTGTTTGGCAAACATCTTGCTCCCTTCGCGCCCGCGGAACACTGTCTTTTCGAACTCGGCAGCCGGCATGGCCAGGCACTTATCGGTGTCGACCTTGAGCTGCCGCGTCATGTGCTCCGGCGAACAGTCTTCCGGTTTCTTGAGGTTGTTCTGAACAGCCGACTGGCAGACACGGTTCAGGTAGCCGACATAAGCAGCGCCATGCATCGCCGCGCAGTAGCCCTTGTGGTCGCGTGCCTCCAGCGTCGCGAACACTCGGGCGAAGGTGCGCATGTCCTCGGTGGGTTCTGCACTCTGGACGGGTGTGGTGGCGAGAGATATGCCGGTGATCAGAAAAGCCAATGCGAAGCGAATGTCATTAATCATGATTGTTCCTCGTGAATATTAGAAAGAATTCCTCTCTGGACCGGTTTTCTAACGATTGGCCCTTGATTGCAGTTTTGATTAGCTGCTGATTACGCCAGCCTACTTTGCCGTCGATGACCTATTGGTGCATGTGCCATTGAGAGAGCAAGGTCGCACGCGGCAGGTATTGGTTTCTGCGTGCCAATGAGGGAAATCACCACCCATTCCTTCCGTGTCGCATGACCCCTTCTCCTTGGGTAACTTCCTGCTGCCTCTCCTCAGATCTGCATGAGACCGTGGGTGGTTGAAATTCGTGGTCTGATGGACTTTAGATGAACATCCTCTCGACCGTCGTTGTCAACGTATGCTTCTTTCACAATCAAAGGCTTCGAACCAGAAATCCTTCACTGGCCATTCGGGAGCGCCAGCATGCCGCGCGATGATCACAACACTCAGCGACGTGGCTGCTACAAATTAGCTATGCAGTCTAAATTTATAATCAATTTAGTAATGCCACGAGGTTATCGCCTTGGCATCGCCTGAGGCCCGATTGTTCTTATCGCGTGTTATTCCAAGTCTCCTCCGCCGTAAACGCGCTACATGGCTTCACATTGGCAAGACGGCTGCCGGGCGACCAATGTTTTCCGGCGAGGCTCCCTCCTGCGGCCTGGCCTAACACTGCGTTCCCTTTTGCGAGCAGCGCTTGCACTTTCCGCTGATGACTCGCTCCACCGTCGGTAAAACCGCTTGAATCGCGCAGGTCGGTGGACAGCCACGCGCCCACAAAGACTTTCTTGGGCGCATGCCGTTCATCCTCGCCACGACCATAATTAGTGGAATACTCGGAAGCAAGCAGAATCCGAACATCAGTTTTGGCACCTCTATTTATAAAGTGCGTTTCAAAAGAGGTGCCAACATGCTCACCAGACTTTAGCATGACGTCGTCAGAACAAGCGCCCGCAGTAAAGACAAGGCTCTCGGCGCAGGTGCTGTATGCCACTAGTGTAGTGTTGCATTCTTGATGGAACTTAATATTGTCGCGCCACTCCAACC
>CAYIQV010000255.1:0-3147 GCA_964365635.1 uncultured Acidiferrobacteraceae bacterium | reverse complement strand
GCGCCGATCATCGGCACGCCCCCGGAGTCCATCGACGTCGCCGAAGACCGCGCGCGTTTCCAGAAACTGATTCACAAACTGAAGCTCTTGCAGCCGCCGAACGCCACGGCGCGCACGCCGCAAGAGGCGGTGAAGCTCGCCGACAAGATCGGGTATCCGCTTGTGGTGCGGCCGTCGTACGTGCTCGGTGGCCGGGCCATGGAGATCGTGCACGCGCGTGAGGACCTCGAAACCTACATGCGTGTCGCCGTGCGCGTTTCCAATGACTCGCCGGTGTTGCTCGATCGTTTCCTGAACGATGCCACCGAAGTTGATGTCGATGCGGTGTCGGATGGCAAACAGGTGGTCATCGGCGGCATCATGGAGCATATCGAGGAGGCCGGCGTGCATTCCGGCGATTCCGCCTGTTCGCTACCGCCCTACAGCCTGTCGAAAAAAATTCAGGATGAACTGCGCGTGCAGACGGTGAAGATGGCCAAGGCACTCAAGGTGATCGGTCTCATGAATGTCCAGTTCGCCATCCAGAACGGCAAGATCTATGTGCTGGAAGTAAACCCGCGTGCCTCGCGCACGGTGCCCTACGTGTCCAAGGCCACCGGCCGACCGCTGGCCAAGATCGCCGCGCGCTGCATGGTGGGGCAGACTCTCAAGAAGCAGGGTGTGACCGCCGAGATCATCCCTCCCTATTATTCCGTCAAGGAAGCCGTATTCCCGTTCATCAAATTTCCCGGGGTTGACACCGTGCTCGGTCCGGAAATGAAGTCCACCGGCGAGGTCATGGGGGTCGGGCGCAGTTTCGGTGAGGCATTCGCCAAGTCCCAGGCGGCGGCCGGCGCAGCCATCCCGCGTGGCGGGCGCGTGTTTATCAGCGTGCGCGACGCCGATCAGAAGGGAGTGGTCGAGGTGGCGCGTAACCTGAGCATTCAAGGCTTCGAGATTCTCGCGACGCGCGGCACGGCCAATGTGCTGGAAGCAGGCGGGGTGGCGGTACGCCCGGTCAACAAGCTGTCCGAGGGGCGTCCGCACATCATCGATATGATCATGAACGATGAAATTGCTATAATCATCAACACGGTTTCTGACAAACAAAGCCTGGCGGACTCCTATGCCATCCGCCGCGAGGCCCTGCAACACAAGGTGACCAACTACACGACGCTCGCGGCCGCGCGCGCCGCGTGCGAGGCTCATCGCATGGGTGAAGATTTCCAGGTTAACCGGTTGCAGGATTTGCATCAGGAGATTCGTTCATGACCAAGGTACCCCTGACGGTTATTGGCGCCGCGAAGCTCAAGGAAGAATTGCAACGCCTGAAGTCGGTGGAGCGCCCGCGCATCATCGCGGCGATTTCCGAGGCGCGTTCGCATGGCGATCTTTCCGAGAACGCCGAGTATCACGCCGCCAAGGAACAGCAGAGTTTTATCGAGGGCAAGATCGCCGATCTCGACATGAAGTTGTCCAACGCCCAAGTGATCGATCCGCGCACTGTCAGTGCCAACGGCAAGGTGGTGTTCGGCGCGACGGTGGATCTCATGGAGGAGCAAAGCGGCCAGAAGGTGACCTATCAGATTGTCGGCGATTACGAGGCCGATATCGCCCAAGGCAAGATTTCCATCAGCTCACCCATTTCCCGCGCCCTTATCGGCAAGGAACAAGGCACCGTCGTCGAGGTTCAGGTTCCGGGCGGTGTGCGCGAGTACGAAATCCTCGATATCCGTTACATCTAGGGAAAGTCTGATTAAGTATGATTACTTGACGCAAAGACGCGAAGGCGCAAAGAAAAACTCTGGGGGAACAAGCATAAAAATTCTTTGCGACTTTGCGTCTTTGCGTCAAAAACTAATAAGCCAGATACGCCTTAGAGCTTTACACCAGTCTTCCCATGGCACGTACTAAAAGCAGCGATCGCTGGTTGCGCCGGCATTTTGACGATGAGTTCGTCAAGCGCGCCCAGAAAGAAGGCTGGCGCTCGCGCGCGACATTCAAGCTCGAAGAGATTGACGCCCGCGATCATCTGCTGCGTCCCGGCATAACGGTGGTCGACCTGGGGGCGGCGCCGGGCGGTTGGTCGCAATACGTAAAAAAACGCCTCCGTGACAGCGGGCGTGTGCTCGCACTCGATATTTTGCCGATGGATCCCATCCAAGGCGTTGAATTCATTCAGGGCGATTTCGCGGAACAGGCGGTGCTAGACTTGGCGCTGGAACGGCTCGGGGACAGCAAGGTTGACCTTGTATTATCGGACATGGCCCCCAATACCAGTGGGGTAGCTGCGGTGGACCAGGCGAAAAGCATGAATCTGTCGGAACTTGCCTTCGAGTTTACTGACAGAACCCTTAAGCCGGGCGGTACCATGCTGATCAAGACCTTTCAGGGCGCCGGATATAGCGATCTGTACAAGCAGATGCAAGCGCGGTTTGAGAAGCTCGTGGCCCGCAAACCCCGGGCTTCACGGTCCGAGAGTCGTGAGATATACCTGCTGGGGAAAGGGTTTAAGGGCGATCGCGAAGACGCGATTGTTTCAGGCAGGACATAGTAGGAAAATGCAACGAATGCGGGAGATTTGCACCCGTTGAATCGCAAAGAGGTAACACTTGAATAATCTCACCAAGAATATGCTGCTGTGGCTCGTCATCGCAATCGTGCTGATGTCGGTGTTCAATAATTTCGGCAACCGCCAGCAAGCCACGCGCCCGATGGAATACTCGGCATTTATCCAGAAGATCCGCGCCAATGAAGTGGAGCGGGTCGTCATCCAGGGCCGCGAGATTTCCGGCAAGCTCAAGAGCAGCGAGGCGTTCACCACCTTTTCTCCCGGCGACCCGGGCATGATCGGCGATCTGCTGGATCACGGCGTGGCCATCGATGCCAAGCCCCAGGAAGAACAGTCGCTGCTGCTGACGATCTTTATTAACTGGTTCCCGCTGCTGCTGCTGGTGGGCGTGTGGGTTTTCTTCATGCGCCAGATGCAAGGCGGGATGGGCGGGCGTGGCGCGATGAGTTTCGGCAAGAGCAAGGCGCGGATGCTGACCGAAGAGCAGAACAAGACCACGTTCGACGATGTCGCCGGCGTGGAAGAGGCCAAGGAGGAAGTCGGGGAGCTGGTGGAATTCCTGCGTGACCCATCCAAGTTCCAGAAACTGGGTGGAC
>CAYIQV010000254.1:0-3159 GCA_964365635.1 uncultured Acidiferrobacteraceae bacterium | reverse complement strand
AATATTAAGTTCCATCAAGAATGCAACACTACACTAGCTGTCCGGGCCTGACTTTTCTCTTTCCGTGGATTCACGGCGTTCATTGAAGCGCGTAACGTGCGTGCTCTTGGTCATGCACAGCTGGCCATCATGCACCGCGCCTTGGGCCATGGCGACAATGGGGCTCGTGATCTTGCCACGCACGCGCGCGGTACCCACCAGTTCAAGTTTGACGGCGGCCTGGATATCGCCCTGGACATCGCCGGCGATCACGACATTCACGGCGCGGATATTTCCGCGCCAGCGACCACCTTGGCCCAGCACCAGGGTTCCTTCGATGTCACACTCCCCCTGAACCTCGCCGTAGACGATGTAATTGTCCTTGCCCTTGAAGACGCCGGTATAGAAAGACTGGGGGCCCAGCATGCTGGTGAATTCGTCCACCTGATCCAGCGTGCGGCGGTGCTTTGGCTTTCCGATATTCAGGACGTCATCTAATTTCATGGCCGATTACCCATATTAAGCACGATTGACCGATCTCATTAATACTAGCAGGCCCCTGACGAGGTGGAGTCAGCTGACGAGTTTTAACCCAACCAGCACTGTCACGATCTCAAAGGCGCGTTTAATCCAGAGGTTACCTTTGACAATCGACCAGTGCGCGCCGAGATAACCGCCAATCACCGAACCCAGCAGCAGCACCGGCACCCACGACCATTTAATGTTACCAAGCAGCCCGAGCGTCACCGCCCCGGCGCCGTTCCAGAACATCCCGACCAGTACCAGCGTGTAGGCCACCGCACGCTTGTAGTCGAGACCGAACCAGCGCACGAGCCAAAGGGTGCAGAAAAGCCCGGTACCCGAGGTAAGCGATCCATTCAATACGCCAATCAGAAACAAGCCGACCCCGCCCCACGCATAGCCGTGGCGCGTGCGGTGTGCGGGGGCGTGTGTCAGCCCAAGCTGCTTGTTGAGAAATGAATAGACCCCAATCCCCATGGTCAGGACACCGAGCGAAACGCGCGCCACGGCATCCGGCACATCGAGAATGAACGCCGCGCCCAGTACCACGCCCGGTACGCCCGTGGCCAGGATATAAAGCGAGAACCGCCAGTCCAGCGATTTCTCCCGCAGATGCCGCAACGTGGCCCCCACACCCAGCGCGACACTCGCGACCTTGTGCGTCGCGAGAGCTATGCCGAAAGGCAGGCCAAGAAAAATGAGCGCAGGAAATTGCAGCAACCCGGCGCCGCCCCCGGCAAAGGCAGAAAAAATATTGGCGACGAGCGAGATCAGAAACAGCAGAACCTGATCGGTCCAGTTCACGGGTGCACCGGCCTATAGGCAGTCGGAGAAATGATCATAAAGGGTTGCCGGGATTATGGCATAACTGGCTGTTTCTACCGTCTTTCGCCCGCCGCTTGCCGCACAGCGGAAACGGTTGACGGAACAGAAGGAGCCACCTATCTTGAAATGGCGAGGTGAATCATGCGGCATAAATATATTCTTTTTCTGGTACTGGCAGCGGCAATCTCCGGACCTGTTCTGGCGGCTTCCGATGCTGACAAGGACAAGGGTCCAAAAATCAAAAAATGCAAGGATGCCGCCGGCAAGTGGCATTACGGCGATAGCGCGGCGGAGGAATGCGCTCAATCCAAGGTTACCGTCATCAGCGAGAAAGGCTTTACAAGGAAGGTGATCGCGGCGCCGCTGACCGAAGCAGAATTGAAAGAACGCGAACTGAAAAAGGAAGAGCTGGAAAAAGAGCAAAAAAACACCGAAGACCAGGCCAAGCGCGACGCCCTGTTGCTGTCCACGTACGGCGTGGAAGATGACATCAATTACGTGCGTGACCGCAAGATCGCCCAGATCGAATCCAGCATTCGTGCCAGCGAAGAAACCCTGAAATCACTGCGCGGCGCCTTGGCCCGCATGGAGGCCCAAGCTAAGGACGAGGCGACCAAAGGCGACAAAGCGGCCACGGAGCAGACGGCGAAAAACATCGAACA
This sequence comes from uncultured Acidiferrobacteraceae bacterium, assembly GCA_964365635.1. Taxonomy (GTDB): domain Bacteria; phylum Pseudomonadota; class Gammaproteobacteria; order Acidiferrobacterales; family Sulfurifustaceae; genus Sulfuricaulis. The sequence goes on along the minus strand of CAYIQV010000254.1, from coordinate 1,171 downwards.
GACCAAGCATCAGATCGGCAAACATGAGGCGGTGGTCGCGGCCAAGAAAAAGGAACAGGAAGATATCCGCAATCAATACGCCGCTGACCTGGCGCGTTATCGCGAACTCAAAAAAGGCGGGATCAGTAAACCCGTCCCGGCCAAGGCCCAGACTCAGGCGCGCTGACCTTTACCCTTCCGGTATCACCCAGCGTTTCTCCGCCCCGACCGTTTCCTGTTTCCAGAACGGTGCCCGGGTTTTCAGTTCGTCGATCACATAACGGCAGGCCTGAAAGGCGTCATCGCGGTGCGCCGACCAGACCGCGACCAGCACGATAGGATCATTCGGCGACAGCTCGCCATAACGATGCACCACCAGCACATCCTCAATCGGCCAGCGCGATGACGCTTCGTGAACGATGCGCTCAAGATGCTTCTCGGTCATGGGCGCGTAATGCTCAAGCGTCATGGCCCGCACCGCCTGTCCCTGGTTAAAATCCCGTAGCGTGCCGACAAAAACCGTGGTCGCCCCGAATTTGCCTTCGAGGCGCGGCTGCCCGGACTGATAACGCACGACTTCCTGCCACGGATCGAATGCCGTCGCTGATAACTGGATTTTCATTGCTGTCCTCCGGTCACGGGCGGAAAGAAAGCTACCTCGTCCCCATCGTGGACCGCCTGACTGATACTGGCATATTCCTGATTCACGGCCGCCAGCAGATGGGCCGGGGGTGGAATCCGGGCGCTTCGCTCCCAGACATCCGCCACCGTCGTCATCCCCTTGCAGTCAATAGTGTCATGGCTCTTCCCAAGCTTCACACGGATGCTGGCAAAGAACTTGACTGTAATGCTCATGTATTTAACCCTTGTTGGCGCATGGATCACTACTCACCGTGTTTAGGGTAACTGAGCCATCCAAAACTTATCAATAAACCCTGTATTTACTGGTAAAATTCCAAGAAAACCCAGTCTTCCGGCAACCCGGCCTGTCCCACCCATAAATAAATGAAACTTATGTGTTGCCACAGTAATACTAATTAGTTTTACCGGTAGCAACGCTATAGAGTTCCGCGCCTCTGGCGTAGTCACACCATACAATTCTCACAAATCCGGGATAAAAGGGAAGAGAGTTTCTCTTATGTCCAAACGAACAAAGTAGGGAGACATTTATGTCTAAACTTGTCAATCCACA
>CAYIQV010000253.1:0-3175 GCA_964365635.1 uncultured Acidiferrobacteraceae bacterium | reverse complement strand
GGAATACCTCTGGATCGGATGCTCCGACAGCCGCGTGCCGGCCAACGATATCCGGGGTCGCGCGACGGTTCGCCGCTGTGTCTAATGGGTTGCCACTAACGGTTACCGGCCTTGGCGAACAACTCCTGGCGCGCCGCCGCAGTGACGGCAACCACGGCCGGGTGGCTAAGCCGGCGTTCCACCGAAATGGCGTAGAACCGTTCGGTGACGTCATCGGTCCGGCCGATGACCTCGACGCCGTACTGGCGCTGCACTTCGTCGGCAATCACCGTGGGTGCGATGAAAATACCGATGCCGGATTGCCCGAAGGCCTTCATTAAGGCGCTGTCGTCGAACTCGCCCACGATGCGCGGCTGAATCTGTTGCTCGCCGAACCAGCGCATGAGCCGCCCCCGGACGATCGAATTTTCGCCGGGCACCAGCATGGGCGCGCCGTGCAGGGCGCGCGGAAAGTCGCTGCCGTGCCGGGCGGCGAGTTTCGGCGTGGCGAAGAAGCTGATGCCGCATTCACCCAGTTTGTGGTTGTACCCCTTCACATCCATTTCTGAGGGCATCGGGCTGTCCGCGAGTACCAGGTCGAGGCGCTGGATCGCCAGTTCCGCCAGCAGCCGTTCCAGCTTGTCCTCCCGGCAGACGATGCGCACCGGCTCGGACAACGCCATCGCCGGGGCCAGCAGATGGTAGGCGATGGACTTGGGTACCACGTCGGCAATCCCGACCCGGAACAGAACGTGGCGGTCCCCGGGATGGCTGCGCAGCGCCTCCTCCATCTCGCCGCCCACCTGGAATATTTCTTCGGCATAGGAGAGGGCGAGCCGGCCGGTCTCCGTGAGTTCCAAACGCCGCCCGGTGCGCCGGAACAGTTCAACGCCCAAGGCTTTCTCCAGCAAGCCGAGCTGGCCGCTGATGGTCTGGGGCGTAAGATTGAGTTGCTCGCAGGCGCGGACGATACTGCCGGTTTTGGCGACGGCCCAGAAGTAGCGCAACTGCTTGTAATTAATATGATAGGACGAACGAAGTAGGGCTTTATGAGTCATGGTGGCGCCTCGATAGTTCGTAAATACCGAATGATATAACAGAATTACTCTGCTTTTCTTGATGCTAATTAACGCCTACCCTCAGCGGCATTGAGTTCGACCGTCAGCCCGAGGAGGCCTTGTATGCAGATCGAGATTCAAGCACACGGATTTACCGCCACCGCAGCCCTGCGCGAGCATGTTACGCGGCGATTGCGGCATGCGTTGGCACGCTGTGCCGACCGCATCTCCCGGGCCACGGTGCGCCTGTCGGACGTCAATGGCCCGCGTGGCGGCGCGGACAAGCGCTGCCAAATCCAGGTGCGCTTGACGACCCTGGCCGATGTGGTCATCGAGGACACGGAAGCCGATCTCTATGTCGCCATCGACCGCGCCGCGGAACGTGCCGGCAGGACCGCGGTGCGCCACCTTGCCCGGCAGCGGCGGCCGGTGCGTAGCGCGCCGCGTCAGGAATCCGCTTCCGGCGCGCTGACGGAAAATTGAAGTCGCATTCAGAGCCGAACATTCAACCCACACTCATCGGAGATAACGCAGCATGAACATGAAATCGCAAATGGCAACCTTGGGTCATGCCCAGACCGTGGTTCTGGAAACCAACAAGGTCATACGCTACACCTATATGTTGTTGTCGCTGACGCTGGCATTCAGCGCCCTGACAGCCGGTGCCTCGATGGCGCTGAACCTGCCGCACCCGGGCCTGATCGTCACTCTGGTCGGTTATTTCGGGCTGCTGTTCCTCACCGCCAAATTCAAGAACAGCGTTGCTGGCCTGGGGTTCGTCTTCGGCCTCACCGGTTTCATGGGCTATACCCTCGGACCCATCGTCAGTAACTATCTCAGCCTGCCGAATGGCGGCCAGATCGTGATGACCGCCATGGGCGCGACCGCGGCCGTTTTCCTCGGTCTTTCCGGTTACGCTCTGAGCAGCCGCAAGAATTTCAGTTTCATGGGCGGCTTCCTCATGGCGGGCATCTTGGTGGGCTTTTTTGCCGGTCTCGGCGCCATCTTCTTCGAGATGCCGGGCCTGTCGCTGGCCGTCTCCGCCATGTTCGTGCTGCTGATGGCGGGCCTGATCCTGTATGAAACCAGCAATATCATTCACGGCGGCGAGACCAATTACATCATGGCCACGGTGACGCTGTTCGTTGCCATCTTCAATCTGTTCACCAGCCTGCTGCACCTGCTGGGTTTCATGAACAACAACGAATAACCGTGCCGCCTCGGCGGATATTGCCCATCGAGGGTGTGCCGTGCATCCGCGATGGAAACTGGCTGCAACCGATGAAATGAACCAACCCCCGATGGTTACGGATACCCCATGCAAGCTATAGAAAATTTTTTCGAAAACGTGCTATTCGCCAGCCGCTGGTTGCTGGCGCCGCTCTACTTTGGTCTGGTGGGCGCCAATGTTGTGTTGGTGTGGTATTTCGGCGTGGAGTTTCTGCACCTCGTTTCCATACTCAGGCAAGGTGGAGGCAGCGTGGTGGTGAGCGTGCTTTCCCTGGTGGATCTGGTGCTGGTGGCCAACCTGCTTGTCATTATTATCTTCGCCGGCTACGAAAACTTCGTGTCCAAAATAGACACCGGCGGCCACGAAGACCGCCCGGACTGGATGGGACATGTGGATTTCGCCGGCCTCAAGATGAAGCTCATCGGCTCCATCATCGCCATCTCGGGCATCGACTTGCTCAAGGCTTTCGTCGCCGTCGGCGATTTGAGCAACGAGCAACTGGCGTGGAAGGTGGGCATCCACGTGACGTTCGTGTTCTCCGGCCTGATGTTTGCCATCATGGATTGGCTGGGCGGTCCCAAGAAACACGGTGCGGGTGGCTGAGATAGAAATCGCAACTGGCCACGCTTGATTCTTCATCCATTGCAAAAGGTACTCCCATGAAACGCACCCTGTTATTTCTCGCCACCAACCTCGGCATCGTGCTGGTGTTGTCCGTCACCATGCGCCTGCTGGGGGTGGAGCCTTACCTCAACGAACAGAGCCTGAACCTCGGTTCCTTGCTGATCTTCGCCGCCGTCATGGGCATGGGTGGTTCCTTCATCTCGCTGGCCATTTCCAAGTGGAGCGCCAAGCGCATGACGGGTGCGCGGGTGATCGAGAACCCGCAAACCCCCGGCGAAGTCTG
>CAYIQV010000252.1:0-3210 GCA_964365635.1 uncultured Acidiferrobacteraceae bacterium | reverse complement strand
GTTCAACGAACGGATGCCGCCACCAACCGGGGTTGTCAGCGGTCCCTTGATGGAGACCACGTAGTCCTTTACGGCTGTGAAAGTTTCCTCCGGCAGCCAGGTGTTGTTGCCGTATACCTTCACCGCCTTCTCGCCGGCGTACACTTCCATCCAGGCGATGGAGCGCTTGCCGCCATAGGCCTTGGTCACCGCCGCATCGACGACCTTGCGCATGACCGGCGTGATGTCGATGCCGATGCCGTCCCCTTCGATGAAAGGAATGATGGGACGGTCCGGAACATTAAGGGCGCCATTGGCGGCGACGGAAATCTTTTCGCCTTGGGAAGGAACCTGAATATGGGCAAAAGGCATACAATACTCCGATGAAGAATTGCCGCGCATTCTACCATCAGATCCGGTCCGTTGCGGAGGCCGGGATTACCTCATTCTATTTATGTCGCGATTGATTCTGTTCAACAAACCCTACGGCGTGTTGACACAGTTTACCGATGCGACTGGCCGCGAGACGCTTGCGACATACATAAAGGTACCCGACGTTTATCCCGCCGGGCGGCTCGACCGCGACAGCGAGGGCCTGCTGCTGCTCACCGACGATGGCCGGCTGCAGCAGCGTTTGTCCGATCCCAAATTCAAGCTGCCCAAGACCTACTGGGTTCAGATCGAAGGCGAGCCCGACGACACAGCCATCAAACGCCTGCGGCATGGTGTCCTGATCGATAACGAGCGCACACTTCCGGCCAAGGCACGCAAAATTCCCGAGCCCGCGATCTGGCCACGCAATCCGCCCATCCGTTTTCGCCAATCCATTCCGACCACCTGGCTCGAAATCACCCTGACCGAAGGCCGCAATCGCCAGGTACGGCGCATGACCGCGGCCGTGGGCCACCCTACCCTGCGTCTCATCCGGTCCGCTATCGGTTCTTATACCGTGGATGGCCTGGCGCCGGGCGAATGGCGCGAAGAGCAACAAAAACCTTAAACCTGTAAAATCGCCCTATCATGATCTGGAAACCCAATGTCGTTGTCGCGGCCATCGTCGAGCGTGATGGAAAATTCCTGCTGGTCGAGGAAGAGGCCGACGGCAAACTTGTGCTCAATCAGCCCGCGGGGCATCTCGATGAAGGCGAAAGCCTTTTGCATGCGGTGGTGCGCGAAACACTGGAAGAAACCGCCTGGCACTTTGAACCGCAAGCGTTGCTGGGCGTATACCGCTGGCCACACCCGACCAAGGGCATTACCTATCTGCGTTTCGCCTTTATCGGCAATGTCACCCGCCATGAACCGGAACGCACACTGGACGATGGGATCGTGCGCGCCGTCTGGATGTCACCGGAGGAGATCCGCGCCGAGAAGGGGCGACACCGCAGCCCGCAGGTCGAGCGCTGCCTGAACGATTACCTTGGTGGACAATGCTATTCACTTGACCTGCTTAAGGACTTTGGAGAAGGGCGGCGGGATTAGCACTAGACAATTTAATCCTGTAAATCCTGTTCATTCAACCTTTCATGAAAATCATCGTCGGCATATCCGGTGGCGTGGACTCCGCCGTCACAGCTCTGCTCCTCAAGCGCGAGGGCCATGACGTGACGGGCCTGTTCATGAAAAACTGGGAAGAAGACGATGCCGATGGTCGTTGCAGCGCCGAAGACGACCTGAAAATGGCGCGCGCCGTGTGCGCCACGATCGGCATACCGCTCAAGACCGTCAATTTCTCGACGGAATACTGGGATCGGGTGTTCAGCTACTTCCTCGCCGAGTACCAGGCAGGCCGGACGCCCAATCCGGACGTGCTGTGCAACAAGGAAATCAAGTTCAAGGCGTTCCTCGAACACGCGCTCACACTGGGCGCGGAATGCATCGCCACCGGACACTATGCCCGCGTGCGCTGCGATGGTGGACAGCATCGACTGCTGAAAGCATGCGATGCGAACAAGGACCAGACTTATTTCTTGTACCTGCTTGGACAGAAGGAACTTGCACGCACACTTTTCCCGCTGGGCGGGCTCACCAAGCCGCAGGTGCGCGCGCTGGCGCAGGAAGCGGGCCTGCCCAATTTTGACCGTCGTGACTCCACCGGCATCTGTTTCATCGGTGAGCGTGACTTCAAGAGCTTTCTGGCACGCTACCTGCCGGCACAGTCCGGCGAGATGCGCACACTGGCCGGCGCGCTCATGGGAAAACACGACGGCGCCATGTACTACACCATCGGTCAGCGCCATGGGCTCGGAATCGGCGGTGAAGGCGAGGCCTGGTACGTGGTCGGCAAGGACGTGCCCCGCAACATCCTCTATGTCGAGCAAGGCGAGCACCATCCGGCGCTTTACAGTGAGGCTCTGATTGCCCGTCAGCTGCACTGGATCAGCGGTAACGCACCACGGCTGCCGCGAAAGCTGCGCGCCAAGACCCGTTATCGCCAGCCGGACCAGGACTGTTGCCTCACGGTGCAGGACGATGGGCTGCGCGTCGAATTTGACGCGCCCCAGCGGGCGATTACCCCCGGCCAGTCGGTGGTGTTTTACGATGGCGAGGAATGCCTCGGCGGCGGTGTCATCGAGTTGGCCATGCCCAGTAAAGGGACTATCTCTTCCAAGACCCACACAGCACTGAGATGAACCGGTAATTTTTATTCCAATTTGGTAAAATCCCGCTACACATTCCGGGACGGCAGGATCAGGACTCAGACCAGCGAATATGAAAAAAAACGCAACCCCACCGATCCTGAAGCTTAATTCCCTGACCGCCCTGTCACCGCTCGACGGACGCTACGAAAAGAAAACCGCAGCACTACGACCCCTGTTCAGCGAGTACGGCCTGATTCGCCTGCGGGTTCTGGTCGAAGTGCGCTGGCTGCTGGCCTTGAGCGAGCAGCGCAAGATCAAAGAAGTGCCGCCGTTCTCGGCCGCCACCCAGAAACTGCTGAACAACATTGTCACAGGTTTCTCGGAAGCGGACGCGCGTCGCGTCAAGGAAATCGAAGCGACCACGAACCATGACGTCAAGGCCATCGAATATTTTCTGAAGGAAAAAGCGCGCGGCAACAAGGATATCGCCCGCTGCTCGGAGTTCATCCATTTCGCCTGCACCTCCGAGGACATCAACAACCTCGCCTACGCGTTGATGCTGAAGCAAGGCCGCGACACAGTTCTGATCCCCTATATGGACAGGCTGATCGCGGCGATGGAACACCTGGCAACCCAATATGCCAACCAG
>CAYIQV010000251.1:0-3230 GCA_964365635.1 uncultured Acidiferrobacteraceae bacterium | reverse complement strand
CAGCGGCCTGCAAAGCCGTGTACGCCGGTTCGAATCCGACCCCAGCCTCCATTTTTTCAATCACTTGCACCTCTTTCTTAAAGTTGTCTCCAGAAGTTGCTACCGTTTTTCTACCACCTGTAAGTAAGAGCACCGATCTTGGCTGCTACCTCGTTGTCGGCGTCGTGCATCAGCGGGTTCCCCAGATTATATTAGTGTGTATAATACACACTATAAACAGCCGGGAGTTGATCCGCTTGTTAGAAGCCGCTGGCTGGCAGCTCGTGCGGGTACGTGGCAGTCACCACCAATTCAAAAACCCGGCGAAACCCGGCCTAGTGACCGTGCCGCATCCGAAGAAGGACCTGGGCACCGGCCTCGTGAAGGCCATTCTTAAGCAAGCGGGAATCCGGCAAGGAGGTAAGTGATATGCGTTACGTAATAGCGATCGAGAAGGGCGACAAGAAGCACGTCTATGGCGTGGTTGTGCCCGATCTTCCGGGCTGCTTCTCGGCCGGCGACACACTGGATGAGGCACTGTCCAACGCCAAGGAAGCGATTCTGTTGCACCTGGAAGGCTTGATGGATGAGAAAAAACCAGCGCCAGCGCCAAGGCCGCTTGAGACGCACCAGAAGGATCGCAAATACAAAGGGTGGACTTGGGCGGTTATCGAGGTGGACCTTGCTGAACTTGGCGACAAGACCGAGCGCATCAACATCACCTTGCCCCGCAAGGTGCTGCGCGTGATCGATGAAGCGGCGAAGCGCTCAGGGGAGTCCCGCTCCGGTTACCTCGCTCGGGTAGGAATCGAATCGGTGAGACGCGCCGGGTAAGATTGCTGTTATCAACGACCCCGCCGCCTTGGCGGGGGTTTGGTTTTGTCCCACCATCATTTCTTCCGCCCGACGGGCCAATCCTTTACACTCCGACAGTCGTTAATTCCCGCGCCCGAGTGGCGGAATTGGTAGACGCAACGGACTTAAAATCCGTTGGAGGGCAACCTCCGTGCCGGTTCGATTCCGGCCTTGGGCACCAATCAAGAGCAATCGGTCGCATTTTTGTGACTAGAATTTGGACGTGAGGATGAAGAAAGCCATTCTGTGTCTTATTTCGCTCGTTTCCCTTGGCGGGGTGGTGGGCGCTGAGCCGGTTTTGGCGGGCACCTACACCTTCGTCGACAATGCGGGCGTCACGCACTTCACCAATATCCCGGCCGATACCCGCTATATCCAGATGCAGTCCGTGCATTACGTACCCCCGACACATCCGGTTAGTCGGTTCGTGAGCCCCGGTGACAGAGCCGCTGCCCAAAAACGTTTCGACCCCATCATCAAGGACGCCGCCCGGCATAGTCATCTCGATGCCGCCCTGGTACACGCGGTGGTCGCTGTGGAGTCCGGCTACGATCCCTCTGCCGTTTCGTCCAAGGGAGCAGTAGGGCTCATGCAGTTAATGCCCCAAACCGGTCGCCGCTATGGAGTCACCAACCTTCATGATCCCGCACAAAATGTTCGAGCTGGATCAATGTATTTACGCGATCTGCTAAAGAAGTTTAACAACGATTTGCATCTCTCACTCGCCGCCTACAACGCCGGCGAGGAAGCCGTCATCCGCTTTGGTAACCGCATCCCTCCGTACAGCGAAACCCAGCAATACCTGCCCAAGGTCTTGGAACTGTACCGCCAGTCCCGCCTCGCCGTCCGGTAACACGGGTCTGGGGTAGGGATCGAAATGCGCCCAGGCAACAGGATCAAGCTGGCGGTATTCCTGGGAACAACCATCCTCGGCTGCCTTACCGGTATCGTCGTCCAAGCAGCGTCCACCACACCCACGAAAATGCACCCCGGCGATCACAAGTTTGAGCTGCCCCACCAAGGCCACAGGCGCCATTACGTCGTGCACGTACCACCGGGCTACGATGGCAAAGCCCCGGTGCCCGTTGTCATCATGTTCCACGGCGGGGGCGGCAAGGCACGCGGCGCGATGGAAGAGACCGGCTGGTCCGCCAAGGCGGACAAAGAAAACTTCCTCGCGGTGTATCCGGAAGGCCTGGCGCGCGATCCCGCCCGGCGCGCCAGCTTTGTCTCCAACCCGCAGAGCTGGAACGACGGCTCGCAACGCGCCATCGTCGCTGCGTCGCTAATGAACATCGACGATGTCGAATTTGTCAGCGCCATGCTCGACGACCTCGGCAAGAAATTCCGTATCGACCCGCGCCGTCTTTACGCCACCGGTTTTTCCAACGGCGCCTCGATGGCGTTTCGCGCCGGACGCGCGCTGTCCGCGCGCCTCGCGGCGATCGCACCCGTCGCCGGCAGCGACTGGCTCGATGAGCCCACGCCCGCCCAGCCGCTCTCGCTGCTGTATATCACCGGCACCGCAGATCCGCTGAATCCACTCGAAGGCGGCGAGATTACGCTCAACGCCAAATCCGCCGGCATGAAATCGCCGGTGCGGGAATTCATCCACCAGTGGGTGCAACTGCTTGGCTGCGCGCCCGAACCGAAAACGATCCACGACCGCGACGGCGTCAAAGGCATCGCCTACACCGCCTGCCATGGCAATGCCGAGGTGGTTTTCTATACCGTCGACGGCATGGGGCATTTCTGGCCGGGCGGGATGAGCCACCTGCCGGAACGCGTCATCGGTAAACCCTCCAATAAGATCAGCGCCACCGATGTGATCTGGGAATTCTTTCGGAAGCATCCAAAGCAGTAACAGCGTTCATCACCCTCGAAGAGACGGGCATCCAAGCAGGCTGTCACCCCGCGGAGCCTGCCCCAGCACGATGTAGGCCGGGGCGGGGGTCCAGATTTATCGTTATCCGCATGGTGTAGGCCGGGATTAAGGTGTTAGGATTCCAGCATAAATAGAAGGGATTGGAGGAGGACATTGGCCCCATAATCAGAACAACAAGCCAGGGAGACTATATATATTGGCTGCTCGTCCAAGCCGACTGGCCTGCAACCGCGACTGCATAATCTTCCCCCGGCACGCGGTATCGCAATACGAAAATTTCCAGACAAGATTTCCAGGAGTGGTTAGGCCTGAGACTCGGTTAAATTATTGAATTACGGACTGGAGTTAAAAGTGGCGAAAGGGAAAAAGATTACCGAAAGGCCCAACAAGAATAACGACACCGGCGCCAACCTCGGCTTCGAAGCCAAGCTCTGGGCCGCCGCCGATGCGCTGCGTAACAACATGGACGCGGCCGAGTACAAGCACGTCGTCCTGGGTTTGATCTTTCTTA
>CAYIQV010000250.1:0-3258 GCA_964365635.1 uncultured Acidiferrobacteraceae bacterium | reverse complement strand
TTCTTTTGGCCGGACAAAAGAAATGGACCCAGGGTGCAGGGGCGGAGCCACCCGCAAGTAGCTTTTGAGATCGCGCGCAAAGCGCGCGATACCACCTAAAACATGGGTCCCCGCTTTCGCGGGGACGACAACAATGACAACAACAAATCAGCTCAAAAACAACTTATACGCCGGATTCCCCGTCTCCTCGGCATATTCATAGCCGAGGTTATCCAGAAACTTCTGAAACGCCTTCTTGTCTTTCGGCGGGACCTGCATGCCGACGAGCACGCGGCCGAAATCGGCGCCGTGGTTGCGGTAGTGGAACAGGCTGATATTCCAGGCCCCGCCCATCTTGTTCAGGAAATTCATCAGCGCGCCGGGCCGTTCGGGGAATTCGAAGCGATACAGGATTTCGTGCACGGCGTTGGGCGCGCGGCCGCCGACGAGGTGGCGGATGTGCAGTTTCGCCATCTCGTTGTCGGTCATGTCGAGCGTGGGGTAGCCCTGCTTGCGCAGGGACGCGATCAGCTTCTTGATGGCGGCGGCCTGGCCCACCTGTACGCCGACAAAAATGTGGGCGTTGCTGGGGTCGGCGAAGCGGTAATTGAATTCGGTGATGCTGTGGTCGCCGATGACCGAACAGAACTTGCGGAAACTGCCGGCGCGTTCCGGGATGGTAACGGCGAGTATCGCCTCGCGCCGCTCGCCGATCTCGGCGCGCTCGGCCACGTGCCGCAGGCGGTCGAAATTCACGTTCGCTCCGGAGGCGATGGCGATCAGGTTTTTACCCTTCAGCTTCTCACGCTCGGCGTAACGCTTGAGGCCGGCGTAGGCGAGCGCGCCGGCGGGTTCCAGGATCGAACGCCGGTCTTCGAAAATATCCTTGATGGCGGCGCAGATTTCATCGTTGCTGACGAGCACCATGTCATCGACAAACTGCTGGCACAGACGGAACGTTTCCTCGCCCACCTGACGCACGGCCACGCCGTCGGCAAAGATGCCGACATGGTCGAGCCGCACGCGCTTGCCGGCCTTGAGCGAGCGGTCCATGGCGTCGGCGTCTTCCGGCTCGACACCGATGATTTTTATTTCGGGACGCAGTTGCTTGACGTAGGCGGCGATACCGGCGATGAGTCCGCCGCCGCCCACCGGTACGAAGATGGCGTCGATCGTGCCGGTGTGTTCCTTCAGGATCTCCATGCCGATCGTGCCCTGACCGGCGATGACATCCGGGTCATCGTACGGGTGCACGAAAGTGAGTTTGCGTTGGGTGGCCACTTCGCGGGCGTGGGCGTAGGCGGCGTCGTAGTTGTCGCCGTGCAGCACCACCTTGCCGCCGAGGTTGCGCACGGCGTCCACCTTGATGGCCGGCGTGGTGCGCGGCATGACGATGATTGCCTTCGTCCCCAGCCTGGCGGCGGCGAGCGCGACGCCCTGGGCGTGGTTCCCGGCGGAGGCGGTAATCACGCCTTTCTTGAGCTCGGCGCGGCTCAGGCCCGCCATCTTGTTGTAGGCGCCGCGGCACTTGAACGAGAACACTGGCTGCTCGTCCTCGCGCTTGAGCCAGACGTGGTTGTGCACGCGCTGCGACAGCAGCGGCGCATAGTCGAGCGGGGTTTCCCGGGCGACCTCATACACACGCGAGGTCAGAATTTTCTTGATATATTTTTCCGGCAAGTGCCTTTCCTCATGCGCCCTCACTCCATTCCTCCCCCACTTCGTGGGAGAGGGAGAGCCTGTGAGAGTTTTCCTGTATGACTCGATAATCTACCAACAAATACTTCAATATCACACCAATAATGGGTATTCTGGCGCCGTCTCCGTTTACGCAGAGGAACCCATGTCCCCGGACGATAAGAAAAAGGCGGCTGCCGAGGCCGCGATCCAGTACGTCGAATCCGGCTGGATCATCGGCGTGGGCACCGGCTCCACGGCCAACCATTTCATCGACGCCCTGGCCAAGATCAAAGGCAAGCTCGACGGCGTGGTGGCCTCTTCCGTCGCCAGCGCCGAACGCCTGAAAAAACACGGTATTCAGGTTCTCGACCTGAACGCCACCGGCGATCTGCCGCTGTACGTGGACGGGGCCGACGAGGCCACCAAGCACCTGCATCTCATCAAGGGCGGCGGCGGCGCACTGACGCGCGAGAAGATCGTGGCCGCGGCCAGCAAGAAGTTCGTCTGCATCGCCGACGATACCAAGCTCGTGGATGTGCTCGGCAAGTTCCCGTTACCGATTGAGGTCATCCCCATGGCGCGCAGTCTGGTCGCGCGTCAGATCGTGAAGCTGGGCGGCCAGCCGGTGCTGCGCGAGGGTTTCACCACCGACAACGGCAATCTCATTCTCGATGTGCACAACCTCACTATCCTGAACCCGGTCGAGCTGGAGGAAAAACTCGATCACCTCACCGGCATCGTGACCAACGGCCTGTTCGCCCGGCGGCCGGCGGACGTGCTGCTGCTGGGCGGAGACCAGGGTGTCAAAACCCTGAAATAAACCAAGGAATCTGATTTATTAGTTTTTGACGCAGGGCCGCAAAGACGCAAAGAATTTTTGTGTTTGTTTCCCCCGGCTTTTCTTTGCGCCTTAGCGTCTTTGCGTCAAGTAATCATAATTAACCAGACTTTCCCTAATTCGCCACTATTCAATTCACCACGCGGTTGATCTGAATCCCGAGTTTCTTGATGCGGTGCCACAGGCTGCGCTCGGTGATGCCGAGGCGCTTGGCGGCGTGAGCCTGCACACTATTGCACTGCGCCAGTGCATCCAGGATGGCGTGGCGCTCAACATCTTCCAGCCACTGATCGAGTTCTTTTTCGCCGATGGCTTCCAGAACCGATCCGCTGTCGGGGGCGGGCCGCGTGGCAGCGGCGGCGATCGCATTCGGCAAATCTGTTACGTCGATCAATTCACTTTTGCTGGACAGCAATGAACGCTCCACGGTGTTGCGCAGTTCGCGGACGTTGCCCGGCCAGCCATAACGCACCATGGTCTCGAGCGCGGCGGGCGTGAACCCCGTTACCTTCTTGTCGGTCTCCACCGCCAACTCGCGCAGGAAGGTGCTGGCCAGCAGCGGGATGTCGTCGCGCCGGTCGCGCAGCGGCGGCACCACGATGCTGTAGACATCCAGGCGATAGAACAAGTCTTCGCGGAATTTCCCCTGCTGCACCAACTCCTTGAGATCGCGGTTGCTGGCGGCGATGAAGCGCACATCGATGGACCGCACCTGATCGGAACCCACCGGTGAAAATTCACGCTCTTGCAGCACGCGCAGG
>CAYIQV010000249.1:1517-3262 GCA_964365635.1 uncultured Acidiferrobacteraceae bacterium | reverse complement strand
CTTTTCCAGCGCCCTGACCAGTTGTCGGACCAAGGCGGCCAAGATCCGAAGAACCGCATTGCCCGGCGGTCTCAGGACCTATTGCTCATGCAGCGCTTGCCGTAGCGTCACCAATGGCAGGAAAAGCTTCTGCGGATCATCCGGCAACGGAATAAACCCAAAGCGGCGGTAGTAGCGACTCGCCGCCGCGTCCTTGGCGTCCACGAAAAGACCGATGATCCCGGCGCTGTCGGCCACCTGCAACGCCCGGCGTATGGCATGGATCATCATCAACGCGCCCAATCCTTCGCGCTGTCGGGATTGGGCCACGGCCAACCGCGCGAGTTTGACGCCGTGGGCTTTGGCGGGGTACTTCTTGGCGTAGCGCGGTGGCAGGGTATCGGTGATGACCTCCGCCAGACCCACTGTCACGTACCCCAGAATATCATCGGGCGCCTCGTCATCAACCAATACCTCCGTCCGCGACAGGCCTTTGTCGGTGTGTTGCCGGGCGGTATGTCGAAGATAGTCGTTGAGTTCGGGGTTACCGCAGTCGAAGCCTTCCCGGTTGTGCCGGCGGCTTAAGAGCTCAATCCTGAGCATTCAGGGACGAGCGCCTGTAGGCAGCGACCGCTTTCTTCAACCGGGCATTGGGGGATGGGGGTTTGTCCAGGGCCTTGAAGAACACCTGAACATCGCGGCGGCTCAGGCGGATAAACCGCTCCCGCTCCAGCACCGCGTGCGCCTCCTTGAGCGCCGCCTGTACCACGAACTGGTTCAACGTCGAGCCCGACAAAGCGGCGGCCTCCTCGAGTGTCTTGCGTACCGGCTTCGGCACGCGCGAGCTGATGCGTTCCTTGGTTGTGTCCAACATGGCTTTACCTTTATGCGAATCGATCATGTGACAGTGTAGCACAGCGGTGCCATTTTGGCACCATATCGGTGAACCACCGGAATAGCACAATACCACGTCGGTTACGGCTAGGTATCCACCACATCCTCATGTGCGTCCCGATCATATCTACTTCCAGCGAACACCTCGCCCAGTATGCGGACAGGATGTCCGGCGGCCTAAAGGCCGTAGAGGATGGTGACCGAGCTACGATCCAGCTACGCGAGCAGAAACAATTTACGCGCACGTAGTCGGTAACTGGTTAATTGAATTGGTGGGCCGTGCAAGATTTGAACTTGCGACCAACTGGTTAAAAGTCTCGCAGCAATTCACGCACAAGTTTCGACGACCTACCACAACGTACACAAAATCAATCTTTTGTTGCATCCCTCCTCCGAACTACCTAGCATCAAATCTCACTCGATACGCTGTCTCGTGGTGACTTATTGGTGACTCAAGCGACTGGCTGGTTGTGAAGGTTCATCGCTTCAATCATAGAACAGATTTTTTCATCACCGTAGCTCAGCCATACGCGTTCAGAGATAGACATGAAACTGACCAAAAGATTCATCGACAGCTTCACCTATCAAGGCATCAACGGCAAGCGTGATGTGCGCTGGGATATTCTACTGCCTGGCTTTGGCGTGCGTATCTACCCGAACGGCAAGAAAGCCTTCGTGTTGAGCTACCGCGTCAATGGGCGCAAGCGGTTTATGACCTTGGGCAACTACGACGTGCTCACCTTGGATCAGGCGCGCAACATGGCGCGCTGCTTGGCGGGCAGTTCCGGCCGCTGCGCAGGCTTGGAGCAGGCTCCCGTGGTGAAGTCTACGAAGGCTTGGATGTCTCGCTTGATCGCCGGGTCGCGCTCCGC
>CAYIQV010000249.1:0-1507 GCA_964365635.1 uncultured Acidiferrobacteraceae bacterium | reverse complement strand
GGCGTCATCGATGGTAACGATCCTCTGGAAAACCGAAAGAAAGCTGCCAAGGGCGAAACCGTCAAAGGCCTTTGCGCTGCGTATCTGGAACAGCACGCCAAGGTGCACAAAAAATCCTGGAAGGATGATGAGCGTCGCATCGAAAAATACATTCTTCCGATATGGGGCAACCTTAAGGTAAGCAACATCAAACGCGCCGATACTGCCGCCCTTCACGGCAAGATCGGCAAGAACCACCCCTACGAGGCCAACCGTGTTCTGGAACTGATCTCCAAGATGTTTTCGCTCGCACGGCGTTGGGGATTCGTCGATGAGAATGCAGTGAATCCAGCGAGTGATATCGACCGTTTCAAAGAGAAGAAGCGCGACCGCTGGGTGACACCGGGAGAACTGCCAGCCGTCATCCGGGCCATCGATCAGGAACAAAACTTCTACGCGAAAGCAGCCCTATGGCTCTATCTGCTTACCGGAGTACGTCGCTCCGAACTGCTCCAGGCTCGCTGGGAGGACGTAGACTGGGAACAGCGCGAGCTGCGGTTACCGGAAACCAAGGCCGGGCGCGTGCATTATGTTCCCCTGAGCGAAGTGGCGCTTTCGATTTTGAGGAAACTCCCGAGAGTAGACAGGAACGCTCACCTGTTGCCCGGGCATGTTGTCGGGAAGCACCTCGTTAACATCGATAAAGCATGGCGGCGGGTCCGGGATCGCGCCACGGTCAAGTTTTGGGCGGCTCATTCGGATGCACAGGTGTCGAGCTTAGTGGCCGGGCTGATCGCGAAACTTGGTCGGGAGCCCACCCGTGCAGAGGTCGAGGCAGCGGCTGACTTTGACTTGCCACTCGGGACTGGGGATGTCCGGCTCCACGACCTGCGCCGCACAGTCGGCTCGTGGCTCGCCCAGGCCGGTAACAGCCTGCACTTGATAGGTAAGGTGCTCAACCACTCAAGCCAAAGCACCACGGCGATCTATGCCCGGTTCGGGCAAGACCACGTGCGCCAAGCACTCGAAGACCACAGCAAGCGCATACTTGGTGTTGCCGGTGGGCTACCCAGCGCAGAGGTCGTGACACTCAGGCGGTGATTTATGGCGAATAGACCAAAACCAAAATGGGGATTCGAACGTGAGCCGAAGATCGTACCGTTTTGTTTCACAAAACTGCATATAACTGAACTCCGAGACACGCTCAACAGTTCTTTAACACGCGGCGACACTGAGGCTCTTATTAAAGAGCTGGAGCAGGAAATTGCTCAACTCATTGCTTATGAGAAACTTGAAAACGAAGAGCCGCGACGTCGTGAGATCACGGCAGCACTCGACGAACTCGATGAGTACGCCAGCGGATTGGCAGCAAGACTAGAGGCGCTAGATGTTGCGACACGAAAGGTCATTGCCGCGTACCTTCCAGAACCACCATTCCATGACTGTGAGTATACGGATAAGGAGTATCACAATTACGTTGAGTTATTGACCGACGCATTGGAAAATTTTCGTCGAGGGATCATGCGTG
>CAYIQV010000248.1:0-3266 GCA_964365635.1 uncultured Acidiferrobacteraceae bacterium | reverse complement strand
TGGCCGGATGTATGTCCTCTTGCCGGCGATGCGCATGGACGCGCAAGTGTCGCGAGAGGCAGGAAGCCGGTAGCGACCGATGCGCATGGACGCGCGAGCCCCCTTCGGGGAGGCAAACACCGCACTGTTGCGAGAAGCAGGAGGCTGGTAGCGACCGATGTGCCCGGTCAATTAACCTTGGTGTGGATCGCGTTGTCACACGCACTGGCGCGCGAGACCGGATAGAGCTTGAGCTCACCCTGCACCACGACGGAATTCGTCACCAACTGCCCCACGGCAACGATGTCCTCGCGTGTCGGGAGTAACTGAAAATTCTCGGGTGCGGATTTAAGCAGCAACACATGCGCGAGGCCCCGGCCCTGGCTGGCGCGGTTGGACGCCGGGGGCAGCAGACGCGTGATCGCGGCATGATCCGGGCGAATGGCGGAGGGCTCGTTGCCCGCCACACCGACGACATAGGCCCAGGTATCACGTAGCGATTCCATGGGGCGGGTATAGTAATACGTGGCATTGTTGGCCACCGGTTTGGCGTCGATGGCTGGTTTGGCGATGGCGATAACATGCAGTTGAGAGAAGCGCACATAGCCCGCCAGCATGATCCCGTCCGGATAGGTCGCCGCCAGCTCATCCCACACTTTGCCGATCGCCGTTTCCTTTGTCGCTTTCCAGGATAGTTCGGTGGAGCGCTGCGGCGGCACGTAAACAAAGGCGTTGGACTGAAAATAGCGGTTGCTCACGGTTTCGTGATAGCGCGGCGACTGGGGATTGGTGGTGCGCACCCACGCCAGGCCGTTCACGGCCAGCGCATCCCCCAGACCTTCCCAGCCACCGATGGCGCCGGAACCCAGACCGAACTGCATTTGTTGGGCATCGAGATAGAGCGTCTTCAGCGCGTTCGGTACCACGGCCTGGGCCCGCCCGCTCATGTCGCCAATGACGCAGGTGCTCACCAGGCCGATAAGCGCCGGTCCGAACATGACGGCGGCCGTGACACCGATGGCGAGTAAAATGCCGATGACCTTCTTCAAATTCGTGTTTCCCGTTTAACGAGGAGCCCTTTTATCTTAATCGGAAACCACGGCACGCATCTGTAGCAGTTCATCGCCGAACAGCCGCCCGCGCCAGCCGCTCGTCAGTGGGCCGCTCGGGGGTTCCTCAAGCAGTCTTTGAATGTCCTTGCGCGTGGCGAGCATCGTCGGTTTGATCCCCTGCTCCGCGGCCACGGCCTGCACCCGCGTCTGTATCCGTTGATAGCGCGCTTGTTCCTCGCGATCAGGTCGTGTCGGTTCTTCCCACAGGCGTTCCGGCGCGGCAGCCTGGCCGCGGCGGATGGCCTCGAGGATGTCATCACCCCACTTGCGCGCCGCTCCGCCGCCGATGCCTTCGATGCCCCCGAGTTGTTCCAGGCTGACAGGAGCCGCGAGCGCCATTTCCACGAGCGTGGTGTCGGCGACCACCCAACTGCGCGGCAGGTTGCTCGACTGCGCCGCGCTTTCACGCCAGGCCGCGAGCTCCCGCAAGATGACTTGAGTTTGCAGCGGCAACCGCTGCCCTTGCCGCAGTCGGCGCCAGGCTTCGCGCGGATCATTGCGGTAGAGCGCCGCGTCGGTGAGCGCGGCGCATTCTTCGGTGAGCCATTCGCGGCGTCCGAGCGCCTCCAGTTTTTGTGTGAGAAACAGATACACGTCGCGCAAATAACGGACATCGTCTTCGGCGTAGTGCAACAATTCCGGCGCCAGCGGACGCGCCTCCCAGTCGGCACGTGTATGCAGCTTGGGCAGTTTGTGTCCGGTGATGGATTCAACCAGTGCGCCGTAGCCGATCTGGTCGTCGTAACCCGCCAGTGCCGCTGCGATCTGGGTATCGAACACCGGTGCCGGCGGTGCGCCGCGAAGATCGGCGAGCACCTCCAGGTCCTGGCGCGCGGAATGGAATACCTTGAGGACGCCGGGCGAGTAGAGGAGATCGAGCAGCGGCCCAATAGCCGCTTCCGTCATCCTCGGCAACTGCTCCCTGCGTTGCCCTGCCTCGCGCATCCCTGCGCTCGTGACTCCCGCGGCAGTGCGGTTTTCGCCTCCCCGGAGGGGGCTCGTACGTCCCTGTACATCGTCTGAAATGGCGAGTGGATCGATGCAGGCGATAACGTCAGGGGTCGCCGCCTGGATCAGGCACAGACCTGCACGATAGGTCTTGGTGCGCATGAATTCCGTATCCAGGGCGATCCACGGTTCACCTCGCAGACGATCACACAAAGCCGCGAGCGCAGCACTGTCCTGGACAAGAGGTTCCGGCGTAAATGAAGCACTACTTGCTTCGCTCGTTCGTTCTTTCATTATCATGCAGTGTAGGCGTTTCCTTCTGTTCTCCCAATAGCGTATTGCCGGCCGCAGAATAAACGGCGACCGAAGGTGAAAATTTGGTTTATTATTGAGTTATGGTTGAGCCACGGATGCGAACGGGCGCCCTCGCCAGATGGGCCAAAACGGGTGGCGTGTTGCTTACCCTCTGTGTGGTCGTGGGTTGCAGCCGGTTCGGGTTCAGTGAGCCGCAGGACCGCGCCCGGGAGTTTGTCGAGACGCTGGTGACAGCGCCGGGTGAGCTGGACAAGCTGCGGGAGATCGCGCGCCTTGCGCCCGAGCGCCAGCCGGAAGATCTGCTGGAGGGTTTGTCGGCCAGGGTGACGCTGGATTTCCTGCGCGCCCGCCGGTCGCAGGACATGGCCTTGAATTTTGCGGTGAAAGACATGCAGAAACCGGATAATGCCCGTCGCCTCGTCACGATTCGGGTCGGTTATGCCGATACGGGCAAGGTGGCGGAGAAGGAATTGTTGCTGCAAGTGAGCGTCGAAAGAAGCGGGCAAGGTGACTGGCACATTACCCGTGTGACCGCCGGCCACTGACGTCAAGCAGACTCTCCTGCATGCTTTGGAAAATATTTCTTGATCTCTGTCTGCTGCGCGCCGGCCCGCAGGATCTGCCGACCTCGACGCCCCTGACGGCGCTGGTCGTGGGAGCCTATTGGCTGACGGACGTGATCGGGGTGCTCGATACCCTGTCGTGGGGCAGCGCCGTGATGGCGGCGGTCACGGATACTTTGTTGCTGGTGGCGGCGACCACCATGGCGCTGCGACTGCGCCAGCTGGAAAACCGCCTACCCCAGACCCTCTCGGCCCTGGCGGGTACGGGGGCCGTGTTGTCGGCCCTGGCGTGGATGGCGACCAGCCTGTCGCGCGGGACGATCCCGCCGGAATGGGTATGGCTCCCGTT
>CAYIQV010000247.1:0-3267 GCA_964365635.1 uncultured Acidiferrobacteraceae bacterium | reverse complement strand
ACGCCCCCATGATTCGCCGCGGTGGCAAGTGGGAAGAGACAGACTGGAATACGGCTCTTGAATTCACGGTGCAGGGGTTGAAGCAAGTTATCGACGCGCATGGTCCCCAGGGTCTCGGTGCCTTGGCCTCGCCCATGGCCACGCTCGAGGAATTTTATCTGCTGCAGAAGCTGGCACGCGCGCTCGGATCGGGCAACGTGGATCATCGGCTACGGCAGATGGATTTCAGCGATGACGACACGGCGCCGGCCTTTCCCATGCTCGGCCAGGCCATCACCGACCTCGAAAAACTGGAGGGCGCGCTTCTCATTGGCGCGAATCCACGCAAGGAGCAGCCGCTCATCAACCTGCGGCTGCGCAAAGCCGCGCGCCAGGGGGCGCGGATATTCAGCGTGCATTCGATCGATTACGATTTCAATTACAAGCTTGCTGGCAAGATTATTGTCGACCCGGCAAAGATGGTGCCAGTACTCGCCGGCATCGTGCGTGCGCTGCATACCCTGAAGAAAAAGGAACTGCCCGCGGCGTTCGGAGCACACTTTGTTGGGGGGGCGCCGACGGCCGCGGAGCAGGCCATGGCCGAGGCCCTGATACAGGCCAGGAATTCCGCGGTGCTGGTGGGCAATTTTGCCGCCAGTCATCCGCAGGCGGCCACGCTGCGTGCCCTGGCACAACTGGCGGCGGAGTCCATTGGCGCCAAGCTCGGTTATCTGGCGGATGCCAATTCTGCCGGGGCCTGGCTCGCCGGATGCGTGCCGCACCGTGGGCCGGTGGGAAGTTTCGTGACGGCCGGACAGCATGCCCTGGAGATGTTGCGTACGCCGCTGAAGGGTTACCTGTTGCTGGCCGTGGAGCCGGAACTCGACAGTCTGGATGGCGCCGCGGCCGCGTCGGCCATGCACGCTGCGGAATTTGTCGTCATGCTGACGCCATTCAAGCCTTCCTTATATAAGACACAGGCTGTGGAGTACGCCGATGTGCTGCTGCCGCTCGCGCCGTTCACGGAGACCGACGGCACCTTCGTCAATACGGAAGGCCGATGCCAGACATTCCGTGCCGCTGTTCCGCTGACTGGCGAGACCCGGCCGGGCTGGAAAATCCTGCGCATGCTCGGAAACAGGATGGGTGCCTCCGGTTTTGAGCAGGCCAGCATCGACGATGTGCGCAAGGAACTGAATGCCTGCGGCACGGCGACCACCGCCAAAACCCAACCCTGGATACTGCCCGCCTCGCCAAAGGCGGTCGCCCCGACGGCCGAACAGGTGATGCGACTTGCCGAGGTGCCGATCTACGCCGTCGACATGCTGACGCGGCGCGCCCCTTCGCTGCAAAGAACCGCGGACAATCCGGCGCCGGCGGCGCGCATGAATCAGGTCCAGGCGGAGAAACTCAGCCTGCGCGCGGGCCAGGCAGTGGTGGTGACGATGGGGGAGGGTAAGACGCAGCTTGATCTGGTCATTGATGCACGCGTGCCGGAAGGTTGCGTGCTGATCCCCGCGGGTTACCCGGAGACGGCGGCGCTTGGGGCGCATGGACCCGTGAGCGTGAAGCCCACATCATGAAGCATTTCTTCCTCGGCATCTGGAGCTGGTTCCCGGAATGGTCGCAGATTGCGCTGCTCAACCTTGGCAAGATCATGCTGATCCTGGTGCCGCTGCTGCTGTCGGTGGCTTACCTCACCTATGCCGAACGCAAGATCATCGGCTACATGCAGGTGCGTCTTGGCCCCAATCGCGTCGGGCCGCGCGGCTGGCTGCAACCGATCGCCGACGCCGTCAAGCTGCTGTTCAAGGAAATCATCATCCCGGCCAAGGCCAACAAGTTTCTTTTCATCATCGCCCCGGTACTTTCGTTTGCGCCGGCGCTGGTGGCTTGGGCCGTCATTCCGTTTACCGATGAACTGTGGCTGACGAACATCGACGCGAGCCTCCTGTTCATTCTGGCGCTGACCTCGATGGGCGTGTACGGCGTGATCATCGCGGGCTGGGCGTCGAACTCCAAGTACGCCTTTCTCGGGGCCATGCGTTCGGCAGCGCAGATCGTGTCCTATGAGATCGCCATGGGCTTTGCCCTCGTGGGTGTGCTGATGGCGGCCGGCAGCTTGAACCTGCGCGAGATCGTGTTGCATCAGCAGGGTGGCATTCATCAGTGGTACTTCCTGCCGCTGTTCCCGTTGTTTCTGGTGTATCTCATTTCCGGCGTGGCCGAGACCAACCGCTCGCCGTTTGATGTGGCCGAGGGTGAATCCGAGATCGTCGCCGGTTTTCATGTGGAATATTCAGGGATGGCCTTCGCCATCTTTTTCCTTGCTGAATACGCCAACATGATCCTGATCGCGGCACTGACGTCGATCATGTTTCTGGGTGGCTGGTTGTCCCCGCTCGACGGACTGGTCCCGGCCAAATTCTGGGCCGTGCCCATAATCGCCCCCGTGCTGGGCAGCGGCATGCACTGGCTGTTGCTCAAGATCAGTTTTGTGCTGTTTTGCTTCTTGTGGTTTCGTGCCACGTTTCCGCGCTACCGCTACGACCAGATCATGCGTCTGGGCTGGAAAGTCTTCATTCCAGTGACACTGGCATGGATCGTGATCATGGGTGGTGTGATGTTTCTCACGCCGTGGGGATTCCTCTTCCACTGAGCGCACAGGAAAAACGACTATGGTGAAAGTTCTAAAACGATACCTCAGCACATTTCTGCTGTATGAGCTGCTCAAGGGCCTGTTCCTTACCGGGCGTTATTTGTTCGCGCGAAAAATCACCGTGCAGTACCCGGAAGAGCGCGCGCCGATCTCTCCGCGTTTTCGCGGTCTGCACGCGCTGCGACGTTACCCGAACGGCGAGGAACGCTGTATCGCCTGCAAGCTGTGTGAGGCGGTGTGCCCGGCGCTGGCCATCACCATCGAATCCGAGCAACGCTCGGACGGCACGCGCCGGACCACGCGTTACGATATTGACCTGACCAAGTGCATATATTGCGGGTTCTGCGAAGAGGCCTGCCCGGTGGATTCCATCGTCGAAACCTCAGTGATGGATTATCATGGCGAGAGTCGCGGCGACCTGTATTACACCAAGGAAATGCTGCTGGCCGTGGGTGACAAATACGAAAAACAGATTGCGGCCATGAAGGCGGCGGACGCGAAATACCGGTAAGAATTTTTGACGCAAAGACGCGAAGACGCAAAGGGTTTCATGATCGGTTTAATTTATATATATTTTTTTGCTGCTTTGCGCCTCTGCGTTGAGAAATAATAATATGGAATTTAAACAA
>CAYIQV010000246.1:0-3271 GCA_964365635.1 uncultured Acidiferrobacteraceae bacterium | reverse complement strand
CGTGCTCGCCCATCTGAACACTCAAGCCGTCGAGAATGGCCAGCGTCAGCGGCAGGCGCACGGTAAAGCGGGTGCCCTTCCCTTCCTCTGAAACGATATCCACACCGCCGCCGAGACTCGATATATTGCTGCGCACCACGTCCATGCCCACACCGCGGCCGGAGACATCGCTGACGGTTTCGGCGGTGGAGAATCCCGGCATGAAAATAAGCTCATGGATTTCCTTTCTCGTGTATTTGGCATCGGCAGCAATCAATCCACGTTCAACGGCCTTGGCAAAAACCCGGTCGCCCTGTACACCGCGCCCATCGTCATTGATTTCGATCATGACGTTTCCGCCTTTCTGGTAGGCCTTGAGTTCGATAATGCCTGTCTCGGGTTTGCCCGCGGCAATCCGTTCGGCGGGTGGCTCGATCCCGTGATCGAGACAATTGCGTACCAGATGCAGGAGTGGGTCACCGATGCGCTCGATAACCATTTTGTCGAGTTCCGTCTGATCGCCGCTGATGTGGAGTTCGACCCGCTTGCCAAGCTTATGGCTCATGTCGCGGACCATGCGCGGCAGGCGGTTGAACGTGAAACTCAGGGGCAACATGCGGATTCGCATCACCGATTCCTGCATCTCACGCGTGTTGCGTTCGAGTTGCGCCAGGCCGGAAAAAAGTTTCGGCAGACTCTCCATGGTGAAGTTGTCCGCGAGCTGGCCCAGCATCGACTGGGTAATCACCAGTTCGCCGACCAGGTTGATGAGCGCGTCCACCTTGGGGATGTTGACGCGGATAGAACCGGCGAGATTATCCTTGTCATGTGCACGTTCCTTGAGGTGAGTGGCGCGTGGGATGGTGTTTTCCGGATCCAGCGGTGAAATCTTGAGCTCACAATACTCCGAGACCCAATCGAAGGTTTCGAGGATCGCTTCACGTGTCACGTTGCCGGACAATTCCAGCGTCCAGACGAAATAACATTCCTCGGAATTCATTTCTTCCCATGACGGTAACGCCGTAAGATCGGCCTGAACCTTCAGTGCGCCCAGCCCAGCCAGCTCGCGCAAAATGCGCAGCGGATCGTTGCCGGTGTGAAAAAAACGCTGCTGCGGGCGGAACACAATGCGCCAGCGCGCGGGGGAAACTCGTGTTTCATTGGATTGCGGTGCTCCCGTCGCGTGTGGCCCGATGGTCCCGGATTCGCCCAGTGGCAACGCTTCCAACTGCGTGCGAATCTCATGGACGACCTGCGGGTCCACGCCTTTGCCGGTCCGTGCGGCAACAATCAGGCTGCGCAGACAATCTACCGATTGCAATAACAGGCTTACCATGCGCCTGTCAGGATGGCAGCGGCCTTCGCGCAACGTATCCAGTCGCGATTCCAGCACGTGCGAGAATTCCGCGACATCGTTGAAACCGAAGGTGCTGCTGCCCCCCTTGATCGAATGGGCCGCGCGAAAGATCATGTTCATGATCTCGGGATTCACGTTCACGCTGGCATCGCCCGGACTGGCGGCAAAGACCTTCTCCAGGTGCAACAACTCCGCTTCCATGAGCGTCAGTCCCTCGAAGCTTTCCTCGAAGAAGGTCTCATGAAACTGGCGCATGTCGATGGCCATGGGCTTATCCGAGCACCTTCTTGACGATGGTCAGCAACTGTTCCGGATTGAACGGCTTGACGATCCAGCCGGTGGCGCCGGCGCCCTTGCCTTCCGCCCGCTTGGCTTCCTGGGTCTCCGTGGTGAGCATGAGAATGGGGGTGAACTTGAAATCGGCCAGCGCGCGCAGCGATTTCAAAAGCGTAATGCCGTCCATGTTGGGCATGTTGACGTCGGCGATCACCAGATCGACCTTCTTGCCCTCGAGAAGCTTGAGCGCTTCCTTCCCGTCGGAGGCCTGGATGACCTCATGCCCCACGCTGTGCAGCGTAAAACTGATCATCTGGCGCATCGAAGCGGTATCGTCAACAGTTAGTATGGTTGCCATAACATATCTCCTTAAAACAACTCCACGGCTGATCCGGAACCCGTATCCCTATCCCGGCGGGCCCCCTGGTCTTCTTTCACGGTATCGTTAACCGGTTTCGCGGCTTCGGCCTCGGTATGCGTTTCCTGCGTCCGCGACAGCCAGCGCACGTTTTCCGGCAGGTTATTGAGCAGACTTTTGTCGATCTTCAGTGTTTCCTGCATCAGGTTGGCCAGCGTGCGGCGCAGATCGTCCATCGGCTCGAGCATGCCGCTCAGCTTCTGGCTGGTGATGTCATGAAACTGCAGGGAGATCACGACGTTCTGCACGTCGCGCGCGATCTCCTTGCTGATAGCGTTGATCCGGCCAACGGTTTCGGCCACTTCCCGGTTCTTTCCTTCCAGCGACCGGGTCAGTGAAACCACGTCATCCTTGATCGTCAACGCGTGCTCCATGTCAGCTGCGGACAGCGTGCGCATGTCGCCATAGGTCTTGTTCAAGCCGGTCCGTACTTCTTTAAGGTGCACACGTATTCTGTCGCTGAATTGATGGGAACGCTGACTGAGCCGGCGCACTTCCTGGGCCACGACGGAAAAACCACGGCCATGCTCACCCACGCGTGCTGCTTCAATGTCGGCGTTCAATGCCAGCAGGCTGGTCTGGTCGGCGAGTTTTTCCACGTCCAGCAGGAACCCATCGATGGCTTGCGCGCGGCTCTGCACGCCATCAAGTTCACGCACCATGTTGACCGACAGGTCGGCCACGCGCACCACCTCGTCCGCCATCTTGTTAAGTCGCTCATCGGAAACTTGAATGAAGTCCTTGAGCGATTGAGGTGTGCCGTCACTGGTGGCGCCTTGCGTACCTTCCAGCAGTTCCATCGCCTGGCGTGCCTGAATGGTGGCCTTGTTGATCACCGCTTGAAAGCTGCTGGAAATCGTGTTGACCGCCTGCTCTGTCTGCTGAATTACGGTATAAATTTCCTTGCGCAGGACCAGTGCGGCATCGCTGTAACGCTGCGCCACGTCCACCCAGCGCCGCATCAGTTCCTCAATGTGGCGTCGCTGGTTATCCTCCGCCATCGACTTCAGCACATCATCGACCTGCGGAACCTGTTCAAGATCCCTGGACTGCGACATCAGAGCGTCGACTTGCTCCATCACCTGATCGGATTCATATACAGGCGACGATTGGTTTGCAGACTGTTCGATCTGCCGGCGCGCATAAATCGTCAGCACCGTCATCGTGAAAATGATGCAAGTCCCGCTGCCCAGTGCCACCCACCCTGGCACGAACATCACTGTCCAGGCCCACGACAGGAC
>CAYIQV010000245.1:0-3287 GCA_964365635.1 uncultured Acidiferrobacteraceae bacterium | reverse complement strand
ACCGTGGCCATGTGCGAGGCGATCCTGCGGCGCGCGGGCTACCACGTCGGCGCCTACACTTCGCCGCACCTGATCGCCTATAACGAACGCATCCGCGTGGATGGCCGCCTGGCCACCGACGCCGAGTTGTGCGCCGTGTTCGAGCGCATCGAGGTCGTGCGCGGCGAGATACCGCTGACCTATTTCGAATTCGGCACGCTCGCGGCATTCGATCTTTTCCGCAATGCCCATATCGACATCGCCGTGCTCGAAGTGGGCATGGGCGGGCGGCTCGACGCCGTCAACGGCATCGATGCCGATGTCGCCGTGGTCACCTCCGTCGATATCGATCACACTGCCTGGCTTGGTACCACGCGTGAGGCCATTGGCTATGAGAAGGCCGGCATTTTCCGCCGCGGCCGCCCGGCGATTTGCAGCGACCCGAACCCGCCGGCGGTGATTGCCAACGAAGCCGCGCGGGTGGGTGCGAACCTGATGCAGCTGAATCGCGATTTCTTTGCCGAGCGCGGCGAGGGTGGGTGGACCTGGCGTACCCCAGAGCGTGTGCGCAGCGCGCTGTCATATCCGGCGATGCGCGGCGATTACCAGCTTTTCAACGCTGCGGCTGCCTTGATGGCGCTCGACTGCCTGGCCGACCGTTTTCCCGTGAGTCAGACGCATCTACGCGACGGCTTGGCCTCGGCGATGATCCCCGGGCGTTTCCAGGTCATCCCCGGCCAACCGGCATGCGTGCTCGATGTCGCCCACAACCCGCAGGCGGCGCGCTCACTGGCCGCGACCCTGAAGCAGCATGTGGGCGGCGGGAAAACCCTGGCGGTGTGCGGCATGCTCAAGGACAAGGACATGGCGGCGGTGTTTGGCGGACTGGGCGAGGCCATGGATCGCTGGTATGTCGCCACGCTGGATGTGCCACGTGGCGCCAGCGCCGCGCAGTTGCAGGAGGCGCTGACCGCCGCCGGCATAAACCGTCCGGTGCAGAGGTTCGATACGGTGCTTGCGGCCTACGACACGGCAAGGCGGGAGGCAGACGCGTCTGACCGCATCGTGGTATTTGGCTCCTTCCATACCGTCGGTGATATACTGGCGACCTTCAGCAAGACGTAACGAGCATGGCTGACAGAGACAACCCCCGGATGGAATTCAATCCCAAACACCGCATCATCGGCGCCATCGTAATCGTGGCGCTGGCGGTGATATTTTTGCCCATGATTCTGGACGAGCGCGAACCGCCCTCCGAGCTCAAGAAATTGACTGAAATCCCGTCGCGCCGTGACGTCGGCGAAACCAGGGTCGTCGTATCGCCGGTTCCCGCCCCGGAAGTGAAAGCCAGTGGCGACGCCGCGGCACCGGCCACGGATATGCCCGTGGCGGAAACGGCGGCGACGCCTGAGCCCAAGCCGGCGCCGCCGGTTAAAAAGCCGGAACCGGCGAAGACCAAACCTGCCGCCAAGACCACCACGGAACACGTCGCGGAAAAAATAACCAAAGGTTGGGTGGTGCAGGTGGGCACTTTCTCCAACGCCGAAAACGCCGCGAAGCTGCGCGACAGCCTCAAGAGCCACGGCCATCCGGTGCACGCGGAATCAGTGACCCTCAATGGCGGCAAGGCGGTGCGGTTGCGCGTCGGGCCGTTCCGCGAGAAGTCCGAGGCCGTGAAGGCGCTGGCACAGATCCAGAAGGAGTCAGGCACAGAAGGCGTGGTGCAGACGTATCCCTGATCGCCGCCCGGACATGAATTCAAATCACGGACATAACAACCCATGAACAGTTTCGATCTGACGATGATTGTTGTCCTGGCCGTCTTCGCCATCTTCGGCGCCTGGCGTGGTCTGGTGCGTGAAGTGATCTCGATCCTGACTTGGGTGGTGGCGTGTGTGCTCGCCTGGTTTTTCGCCGAAAAACTTTCTCACTGGTTCACGGGTTTTCTCGACGAGCCGGCGCTGCGCCAGTTGCTCACCTTCGTGGTGATTTTCGTGGTGGTCTTTATCGTGGGGTTTGTGCTGTCTTGGCTGATTCATAAGGCCCTGCCCGCGAAGCGTGGATTCCAGATTGCCAACCTCGCCTTCGGCGGTCTTTTCGGCGCCATGCGCGGGGCCATGATCATTGTGGTGATATTCCTGGTCATGGGGCTGACATCGATTCCACAGCGCGGCTGGTGGCGCGAATCGACGTTGGCGCCGTATTTCCAGCGGGTGGCGGTGGCGGTAAGCGGCTATCTTCCGCGCGACATTGCTCACCATATCCGCTACGGCTAGAATCACTGTTTAAGCACAGGAGATAAGTTGAATGTGCGGCATTATCGGCATTCTCGCCAAATCCCCGGCGCATCAATCACTCTACGACGGCCTGCTGGTCCTGCAACATCGCGGCCAGGACGCCGCTGGCATCCTGACGTGCGATGACAAGCATGTGCACCTGCGCAAGGATAACGGCCTGGTGCGCGACGTGTTCCAGGAACGGCACATGCTCGGCCTCAAGGGCAACATGGGCATCGGCCATGTGCGCTACCCGACCGCCGGTTGCGATTCCCCGGCCGAGGCCCAGCCGTTCTATGTAAATTCGCCCTTCGGGCTCGCGCTCGCGCACAACGGCAACCTCACCAATGCCGAGCAGCTGAAGGACGATCTCTACCGCACCGACCTGCGCCACATCAACACCGATTCGGATTCCGAGATCCTGCTCAATGTCTTTGCGCATGAGCTCCAGGCCGTGGCCAAGCTGCGCCTGACCCCGGAACATATTTTCCATACCGTCGCCGCCGTGCACCGGCGCATACGCGGCGCCTACGCCGTCGTCATGCTAGTGACCGGACACGGCATCCTGGCCTTCCGCGATCCCAACGGCATCCGCCCGCTGGTGTTCGGCAAGCGCGAGACCAGCCGCGGCGCGGAATACATGTTCGCCTCGGAGTCGGTGGCGCTCGACGTGGTCGGGTTTGAATTGGTGCGCGATGTCGCGCCGGGCGAGTGCATCTTCGTGACCGTCGACGGTCAGGTGCACAGCCAGCAGTGCGCCGAAAAACCGGTGCACACGCCCTGCATCTTCGAATTCGTGTACATGGCGCGCCCGGACTCGGTCATCGACGGCATCTACGTGCACAAAACGCGCCTGCGCCTGGGCGAGAAGCTGGCCCACAAGATTCAGCGCACGTGGCCCAACCACGACATCGATGTCGTGATCCCGATCCCCGATACCTCGCGCTCGGCGGCGTTGCAGATGGCCTATAAACTGAACCTGCCGTACCGCGAGGGTTTCATCAAGAACCGCTACATCGGCCGCACCTTCAT
>CAYIQV010000244.1:0-3294 GCA_964365635.1 uncultured Acidiferrobacteraceae bacterium | reverse complement strand
CGTATGTACCGCGCAATCTGTGGTCAGAGTGATCCATGCTCGACGATGGCCAGTATGAAACGACACCGTCGCATCGCGTCGCAATTTCAGGGGACTGCGAAAAAAGCTCAGTGAGGCCCAGTGCATCGAGAATATGAACAGCTTCGGGCCCAATCACTTCACCGGCTTTTTCTCCTTCAGGTGCAGCAATGACCACGACATCGAAACCCCAGCCAGCCAGGATCCGCCCAACCGTCGCGCCCGCCGGCCCTCCGCCGGCGATGGCTACCTCACAGACGTGTGGAGTGCCATCCCCAAGGGTCATACCTCGCCGCGATGGTAAACGCGACGCGGTGGTTTGCCTTCCCCCGACGGGACCACACCACGTGCCCCGACGTCCGGCGACACGGGCGAATCTACCCGCTCGATAGTCTCCATTAACTCAAGCTTATGGTTGGACCCTGCGTTTGACGGATGGCGCCCGTTCTCGACGTGCGATGTGGCCGGAAGGCCAAGGTTACGCAAGTGTGCTGGCGTGTCGCGCGGAACGATCATCCCCAGCATCCACCATTCCTGCACCATGTTGGCGATGCGTTCGTAATAGTTGCGGCCGTTGATGTCGCGCGTCCAATCCTCCCGGTAAGCCAAATGCTTCAGACGCTGTAACGCCGGGCTTGCGCTGTCGGTGGAACGCGACCAGGCCTCGGCGCTCAATACCTGATTCGGAACACGCGCGCCCCAATAGCTGGGCATCGACAGGTAGGTTGACGGGGCATACTCGAAGTCAGACTGGCAAGAGGCTTCATCTGTATGCCATGGAATGCCGAGCCAGCGGGTGAGTGCTCCCGGCGCCACACCACGAAGCGGTCCATTGGCGGCGAGGCATATTTCTGGTGTCAACTCGGGCCCAAAGTCTTGCTGAGCTGGCTCACCTTCCTCCAGTACCTTGAGGCGGTATGGCGCCGCCCAAATAGATTCACGCCTCATGATCCACGTCAACTCGATGCCCGGATGAAACGGGCCTCCGAGGCACTCGTAAAGCGGAGCGCGCGACAGATGTTCCAGTTGATCGGCCGGCGTCAATTCCTCGAACCGGACTGGTGGCGGCGGTCCCTCCCAGTCATTGACGAACTCGCCCACGGCCCAGGCCATAAGGTGACGATACATCGTCGCGGTGACCGCCAAAAGTCCTCGAGCATGATCGTCCTTGTCGCCGAAAGCATCGCCGTATAGGTAAGGTAACTTAGAACGATTGACTGCGCCGCCCAGCGCAGGGTCACGGAAAAGAGTCAATACCGAGAGACGCCAGGCTCGCCCCTGCTCCGAAGCGTCAGTGAGTTTTGCAAGCACATCCAGATGCCCCGCATCAAGAGGTGAGCCAAAACCATGCGCCATGAACAGGCCGTGGTTGACCCACTGCATTCCTGTCAACCTCGAGAATATTGGCCAGATGTCGCGGGTGAACCGTGTCTCCGGTGGTAATTGAAGCCAGTTCTGAGCAGCAAACAGGTCGCGCGCTACATCGTCCATCGTCACAACGCCGAAGAGTCCAGGCGCGTAATTCGGAGGCACTACGGCAACGTATCCAGGCGTGGCGTCGAACGTTATCCCTCCTATCGTGATCCGAGCGCGAACAGGGCCGTCTGCTACGTCATCGAACCACAGCGTGTTGTTGGCGAAGGTTGTAGGCTTTGTTCCCGGCCAGTGAGGTGCGGCGAATCCACGTCCACCAAGGAACAGCAGCCGTCCCTGTGAATCAGTGCGCAGCTCGCCGAGATAGACCGGCGTCGAGAAGAACCGGCCTTCAAGAATGTAGCCGACCCCCGAAAGATCGCGACCTGCGATTGTTCGTGGCGGTGGGGTAATGTCCAGACGGAAGCGGCCGGAAGACGTATCGGCATTTCGCTTCGGCGCAGTTATGGAGAGCCCATCCGGCAAGTCGAGGGCATTCGTGAACTCATACCAGCCGGCCTTGAGGTTGGCCACCGTCACGTGCCACTCAATTTCAACTCCGTCGTCCAGTGTCAATTCGCGCACCTCACCTGAGGTTAATCGCGCGTAGATCCGGAACCGGACTGCCTGGCGTTTGATCTTGCCTTGCGCATCGCGTAGTGCGCCGGGATCCGTGGGCAAGGCGCCGATAACTTCGGCTGCAGTGAAATAGTCCTCTTCCCCTTCTGCATTGCCGACACGCGCGATGCCAAGCGGCGGATAGACCGCCAAGTCCACAATCTTGGCCGGATTGATTGCATTGTTGCCGCCGTTCGTCATTTGTGTTGCCTCAGTAGTTCAGATCTATCCGTTGCTCAGAAAAAATCTCATCCTCAAAGCCCGTGCTCCGAAGAACGCGCACTGTGGCGGCTTTAGATCCCGGAAACTGGTTGCGGTCAATCTCCGCATGAGGTGTTTGCCGACCCACCGCGATGGTCTGCCAAGCTGAAGCTCCTTCGGGTTTTACCTGCACAGTGTATGTCACTCCTTCTTTGGCCGGCACTCCCGCCGCCGTACTCAAACCCCTGCGGTTGGGCTTGACGGCCAACGGGGCACTGAGGGAGAGAGGCGCCATCCCCGCCGCGCGTTCCAATGCTGGACGAGACTCACCGGCCTCGAAATGGCTTACCTCAACTCCCTTGTGCAGTAGCGCCACCCGCTTCATGCCTTCCAGCACGGGGATGTCTTCGTTGACCATGCCGGTTTCGGGCGGTCCGTCCCCCTCGCAGTTTGATACTTGAATGGTGGGATGAAACCGGCGTAGCTCACGACCACCAGAATCCTGAATTGTAATTTCAAATGCATCAAATGGCGAGGGAGCAATGCCCAGCTCGACGCCTGCAACATCTGCCGCCGTTGCTACCGCGCTAGGATTCACGTACAGGATCTTGCCTATACCCTTCTTACGGTCTACTGAAGCCACAAGATTCACAAACTTGCCAGTTTCGATTTTCAGCATGGAGTTACTCCCTAGCTTGTCAGGGTGCGAGACGGACTTCTTCGTCCAAGAGCCGGTTGTGTATGGCTTCATAGGTATACGCCGAGAGCCACTGGCTGTCCGCGTAAGTCATGACGTCGTGATGTAGTTCCCCAGGCAAGGCGCGCATCGGTGTCGGCAAAGAGGGATCTCCGATATCGAATCCCACGAAACGGTTGCCAGGCCTGGTGGTGATCAAACCGTCGGGATAAGGAAAACTCTTTTCTGCAGGATCGGGTGGTTGCGTTCCCAAAGGAAAGCCAGGATGGCGGCGCTGAAACGTGTGGCCGAGTTCATGCGCTCCGTACCAGTCGGCGAAGCTTGCGTCAGTGTCCCCGGTCCAGCCG
>CAYIQV010000243.1:0-3311 GCA_964365635.1 uncultured Acidiferrobacteraceae bacterium | reverse complement strand
AACCAAAAGCAAAGCCTTCCATACAGCTTGCATGGTTACCCGCGCCCAAACCCACCGGAAACGCCGTGGTGGACGGCGCATTGCGGCAGATTCGGTACGAAGTCAACCGTATGATTGATGATCTCGGTACGCCGCCTGCTGAAATCGTGGTGGAAATGGCGCGCGAGATGAGTCTTGGACCGACACGTCGCAACGAGCGCGAGGCCGAGAACGCAAAAAACCGCAACGCACGTTTGGCCGCCGAGAAGGCCATCCGCGAGGCAAACGCAACGGTGACACCTTCGCGGGTGAGGAAGTACCTGCTATGGCGCGAACAGGGCGAGAAGTTCTGCCCCTATTGCGAACGCCCTATCAATCTAGAAGATGCTTTGAGCAAGGAGACCGAATACGATCACATCTTGCCGCGCTCTCTGACCCAGGTGGGCATGAAGCGCAGTGAAATTGTATTGGCTCACTACCGTTGTAATCAGGAAAAAGGCAACCGCACGCCATGGGATGCGTGGGGCGACGGGCGCGACCCGGCACGTTGGGAGATTGTTGAACAGCGTGCCGCCTGGTTTGAGAAAAACCGGCAATACCGCAAGGCCAAACTTTTGCGCCTTAAGGATTTTGATACAGAAGTACTTACCGATGAATCCGTTGCCGGATTCGCCGACCGCCAGTTCCATCAGACATCGTGGATCGCCAAGGAAGCCGCGCTTTGGTTGCAAAGCATTTGCACCTCGCCGGTATCGGTATCGCGCGGTCAGCTCACTGCTATGCTGCGGCGCGGATGGAAACTGGAAACAGTTATTCCGGAGGCGCGTATCGCCGAAGGTCTGCCGGTGTTGGACGAAGAAAACATGGTCATCACACCAGCAGAATTTGAGCGATTCAAACCGATATGGGAAGGACACCGCGCACCGAGCCGAGAACTCCACATTGACCGCAAGCTCAACAAACGCATTGACCACCGCCATCACCTCATTGACGCCATTGTGATCGCGCTGACATCGCGCGGCCTGTTTCAGGACATGGCCCGACGCTACAAGCTTGAAAGCGAAAACTGTGCGGAAGGCGAGCGCCCACGGCTGAAAACACCCGAGCCGCCACTCAAAATGGTGCGGGATGTAGCGCTGGCCGCCGTGCGGGACTGCCCGCTTACCATCAAGCCGGATTGTTACCCCGACGGCGCCATGTTCCAGGGGACAGCCTATGGTGTTGCCCAAAAAGACGGCGAGGACAAGCTCCGGTTGACATTGCGGCAGCCAGTCGCGGAATTGGTGGACCGAAAAAAAGGCACGGTTGAGCAGGCACGTAAGGCCATTGCCAGTATTGTCAGTGCAGACATTCGCGGCATTGTCTCAAAGGCATTCGAAACGCGAATTAGCGAAGGCAAGAGCGTCCCGGCCGCACTGGCGGAGCCGATTTATCAGGAACAATTCGGTAAGCGGCTACCGATCAGAAAAGTATGTTGTTACACCGATAAATATGCTGAAGACGTGGTAACAATTATACACAGCAGTAGAGATGGAAAGACCCACAGCAAACGGCTATTGCACGCGGGCTATGCTTATCTTGAAACTGAAACCAGTGAAGACCGCATTGTCCGGCAGGAGCTTGTGCCCATCCAGCAAGCGATGAAACGCAAGCACAAGGCTGTACCTGAAAATACTGTGCGCTTGCACAAAGGTGATACGGTGCTCGACGTGAAGGATAACAAAAAGTATCGCGTGGGGTATTTCAAGGCCGAGGGCAAGATATTCTTGGTTCCGCTTGTGGAGCCTCGCGCCTACGACGCCATAAAAGAACCGGATTCCGGCAGAAAGATTGTTTCCTTCAAACAAGTTGTGCGTCTACAACCGTTGAATAGCTGTGTCCGACCACCGCATCCTGCTAATTGAAAACCCCGCCCAGCTTGGCGTGGATCTCGGTCGGCTGGTTATCCAGCGCGAAGGCCAGCCCGATATTTTTGTGCCTCCGAGCGACATCGCGGTGG
Source organism: uncultured Acidiferrobacteraceae bacterium (assembly GCA_964365635.1). Classification (GTDB taxonomy): domain Bacteria; phylum Pseudomonadota; class Gammaproteobacteria; order Acidiferrobacterales; family Sulfurifustaceae; genus Sulfuricaulis. Next base: position 1,333 of record CAYIQV010000243.1, on the reverse strand, counting down.
TTTGCCTACACCACCACACTATTCAGTTGAGCGTTCATGCTTTGCGCGCGCTCGCCGAGGCCGGAGCAGGCGTGGTTGTCACTGACGCTACCCATCATCCCTGTGCTTGGCTGCTGCCAACACAAGGCAACGGCGACATCGTGCGCCGTCTGCGTCAACAGATGGTACTGGATGCGCAACCTCGCAAGGCTGTACTTTGGCAATGCATTGTTCAGGCGCGTCTGCGTACTCAGGCTGCCAATCTTCGTGCACTGAATCGCAAAGGTGCGTTGCGGCTGGAGCGGTTGGCGAAAGAAGTTTTACCGGGTGATACTGGAAAGTGCGAAAGCCAAGGTGCGCGCCACTACTGGGCGCACCTTTTCCCGGAAGGGTTCAAGCGCAACAAGCAGGGCGCGGACGACCCCATCAATGCGCGCCTCAATTTCGGCTACGCCGTACTGCGTTCCATGATTGCACGTGCGCTTGTCATGGCGGGCCTCAACCCGGCGTTGGGACTGGGACATTGCAGTACGGAAAACCCGTTCAATCTGGCCGATGACTTTATCGAACCTTACCGCTTTCTCGTGGAACGGCATGTCGCTCAGGAAGAAAGCGGCGAGTTCAACGCCGCCGCGCGCAAGCAACTGTTGCGTTTTATTGAGATGGAAGTGCGTTTAAACGGTGCGGGTTATCGCGCACCGGCGGCCGTAGCGGAAACCGTGGCAAGCTTCGTGCGAGTGCTGGATGGGCGGAGCGATACACTGACCTTGCCTGAGGATGCGCAGTCGCCGCGTGAATTGCCTGACGAAGCATGGGCGTAAACGGCTGGCGAGTAATGTGGGTAATCTGCGTTTACGACTGCCCGATGACCGATGCCGAAGCGCGCCATGATTACACGGTATTCCGTAAACGACTATTGCAGGAGAACTTTGTACAATTGCAAAATTCGCTCTATGCGCACCACTTTCCCACCATGGCCGTGGCGGATGCCACCGTCATGCGCTTGCGCGGGCATATCCCTGCGGGCGCGCAGGTTGCTTTTTTTCTTGTTACCGATAAACAGTACGGGATGACACGTGAGTTTCTTGGACCGAAGCAGACAAAAAATAAGCCCGATCAGCCAGAGCAGATCGAGCTTTTTTAAGCACAGCCCCTTTCCAAACAGAGGCTTGCACGTGACCTAGTTTATCAAGCATTCCGATGGTGGGGTATCGGAACCAGCAGACGATGCGCAAACCGAGATCGAGCAGTTTATCAAGCATTCCGATGGTGGGGTATCGGAACCGGCCAGGCGCGGGTACCCTTCGCCGCGGTAGTTTATCAAGCATTCCGATGGTGGGGTATCGGAACGCGG
>CAYIQV010000242.1:1682-3319 GCA_964365635.1 uncultured Acidiferrobacteraceae bacterium | reverse complement strand
CTCCCGAGCTCCTGTCCACCGACTATGGCATGGAGATATGGTCGCTCTACGAGAACGGCAAGCTGCACCCGGAGGTCGAACTGACCGGGCGCTTCGAGCGCAGCGAGAAACCCGCGGATGTGGACAGCGTCATGCGGGAAGTCGACGACGCGTTCAAGGAAGAAGCGGCGCGGCAACGGTACAAGCTGGGAATGAGATAATTAGGACGCCTTCTTGATCTTTGTCGAAAGGGGATGGGCAGGTTGCCTTCACTACCGTCGACCGGCGCGGTTGCCTGATTTTCTCGCGTATACGCCGGCTGTCTTACAACTGCTTAGCCTTGGATCAGACGTAGCATCTCTGACAATCGCTTGGCGGCTTTTTCATTTCCATCCGCTAACCAGCGTTGCATCGCTTCCAACCCTGCGCGCCGATACTGTTGGCGTTCGTCCTCGCGCGTAAATTCCTCGAGCAAGTGGGTGACGCTACCCGTTTGCGGGGTGCCGCCAAGTGCGTGCCTCTGCAGGAAGCGTACATACAATGCCAAGGTTTCGGTTTCACCGAGCGCTTCGCAGGCGGCAAGGTAATCGATCGCCCCGAAATGAAACGCCATGGCGTTGCGCTGCTTGCGTGGATGATGCGCCAAGCTCTCCGCCGGCAGCTGCCCCAGGGACAACGCCGCGAAACGATCCAGCACTTCTCCCAGACGCTCGAACTCCGGCTGGGTAGAGCGCGTTGCGCCGAACCAGGCGCTCAGCCATCTTCTGTTCACTAACACTGTGGCGAGTCCAATTGGGATATTGCTTGATGATACCACTCAGAGGCAGCGGCTCGCGTTAACGCTTCAGATGGGTATAGGCCGGCAGGGTTTGTAAGCGGGTATCGGTGAGCGCGGTGCCGACCGTGAAGTGGTACAGACTTTGTAACGCCATGCCTTTAATGCCGAGCAAGTCATGCACCGCATCGTCAAAGTAACAGCCGATACCGGTACTGCGCACACCCGCGGCCTCGGCTTCGAGGTAGAGCACCTGCCCCAGGATACCGGCTTCCCAAAACAGCTGTCGATACACCCACGGCCCCTGCGCCAGACTGGTTTCATATTCGGCCAGCATGCCAAAGCTGAACGCGCCGTCGGCGGCGATATCCTGGTGACAGGATAAGGTGCGTGCGGCATTGCGTGCATCCGCCGTCTCGAGCCGGAAGAGCAGAAGGTGCGCTGGACAGTCTGCTACCTGCATCCAGTCGAACGTGCGGGAGAATTCTGCGTGTAGCGTGGCGGCACCATGAGGGTTGCGCAGAAAAACATAGAGTCCGGGCGCCAGGCCTTCGACACGATGGATAAACAACGCGAGATGCACGCGCGGCTCCCATCCTATGGAATCCCATGGCGGCACGTTGCGGCGCGGCAAGGTCATGTCTAGCATGCGGTAGAACGTGCTGGCAGAAATCGAGCTACGCCCATCGAAAGTTTGCGCGCTGCGCCGTTGCTTGATGATGTCGATTGCCAAGTGCGTGCCGGGACGGCTGACCGCTTCGGGCAACGTGGGAGCTTGCCAGAATATGTCCGGCGTTTCAGGTTTGGCGCAGGCCTGCGCGACTTCGTCGATCACCGGCCAATGGTCCAGATGATCCGCCGAAAGCGAATTGGCCTGTCCGCG
>CAYIQV010000242.1:0-1672 GCA_964365635.1 uncultured Acidiferrobacteraceae bacterium | reverse complement strand
GGCAACGCGCACGAGTGCGCCAGATACAAACGGGCTGTGGGCAGGACCAAGCGACCGCGTCGTCACTATCAGCATCGCGTCCGGGTGTTCGCGCTCGGCCGTGCCAAAATCGGCGTCGCGGTCGACACCCAGAATGGCACCAATATCCTTGTCGCTCCATGAAGTCAGTACGCGTGCCCGCCAACCCAGAGCGGCGGCGGCATAGCGCACAGCCGCGATGGCATGGCCGACATCGTGTTGGCAATAGCGGTAGGCACGTTCACCATATTTCCAGGCTTCGCGCCAATGGATCGATGACAGGCCGAGCAGAAAGGAATCGGGCGGCAGACGAGAGGCATTCGCGTCTGCTGTTATGTCGAAGCCGCAGCGCTGTTCAAGTACATGATCGCGGCTCATGTAGTGATGCACGCCGTCATCAATACCACGACAGCTTTCGGTAATCACATAAGCCTCGGTCGGGTGCAGATTGCCGCTGGAGGGATTGCAGCGCAGAGCCCAGCGTGAGCTGCCGTACTGCTTCCACGCGGAAATGCCGAAGGAGAGTTCAAGCAGGGCGGCAATGCCGCTCAAGGTTAACGGGTGTGGCGTAATCGCATCCGCCTGGTAGAGATCGGAAAAAGCGCGGCGTGGTTCATCGGCCAGCAAAGGCAGCTCCCGTTGCGGGCTACCTGCAAAATGGCGGAAAGGATCCGGCTGGTTGTTCCAGTCCAACTCGCTTGGCCCCGCGGCATAATGTGGCAAATGATGTTTGGTGCGCTGGTGATATGCCAGAACGGTGTCGAGAGCATTTTTCATGGCACAGTTTCTATACAAGTATCGCGCAGCGTGATGGCTTAGGTATTTTATGCGCCAGTGTAACGCTTCATTCTGTTTGGAACTTGGTATTCCTGCCTCCGCTTTGACTCATTAAAGGTGAGGGTGGCATAGCCTAGGTACCCTGTGTTGATTTACAATGTTGCCCCTCGCGAAAATATTTTGTGGCAGACACCAATATGGAAAAAACTCCGGCTGGCGCCGTTGTTACCGTCCAGCATTATTATAATTCGCTGCCCGAGCGAATGGCCGCGGTGCGTCGGCGCGTCGGCCAGCCGCTCACGCTGGCGGAGAAAATTCTGTTTGCGCACAAAGCCGATCTCGCGGTGGAGCTGCCGCAGCGGGGTCAGACGACGGTCGGGCTCCACCCGGATCGCGTGGCGATGCAGGACGCGACCGCGCAGATGGCGATTCTGCAGTTCATGACGGCAGAAAAGGCCGGGGCGGCGGTGCCGACCACGATCCACTGCGACCACCTGATCCGCGCCAAGGTCGGCGCGATCAAGGATCTCGCGGTGGCCGAGAGCACCAACAAAGAGGTGTATGAATTTCTGGCCTCGGCCTCAAATAAATACGGCCTGGGTTTCTGGAAGCCGGGCTCGGGCATTATCCATCAGGTGATTCTCGAGAATTACGCCTTCCCGGGCGGTCTGATTATCGGCACCGATTCGCACACGCCCAATGCGGGAGGTCTCGGCCTACTCGCGATCGGGGTCGGTGGCGCCGATGCCGTGGACGTGATGGTCGGCCTTCCCTGGGAGCTGCTCTGGCCGAAGCTGGTGGGCGTGCGTCTGACCGGCAAGCTTTCGGGTTGGACCAGCGGCAAGGACGTGATCCTCAAGCTCGCCGGCATGCTGAC
>CAYIQV010000241.1:0-3335 GCA_964365635.1 uncultured Acidiferrobacteraceae bacterium | reverse complement strand
ATCGTCGGTATCGCCGACATCGATACACGCCGGCTTACGCGCCTGTTGCGCGAGAAGGGCGCGCAGAACGGCTGCATCCTCGCGGTCGATAAAGGCGGGAAGCTCAACACAAAAGCAGCGCTCAAGGCGGCGCGCGAATTTCCGGGCCTGAAGGGCATGGACCTGGCCAAAGTCGTGAGCGTGAAGAAACTGTACGAATGGACCGAAGGCGAGTGGGAGCTTGGCAGGGGATTTGTGCAGCAGGAGAAGCCGCGCTTCCACGTGGCCGTGTTCGATTACGGCATCAAGCGTAACATCCTGCGCATGCTGGCCCAGCGCGGTTGTCGCCTGACGGTGCTGCCGGCGCAGACACCTGCAGCCGAGGTGCTGAAACTGAAACCCGATGGCGTGTTTCTGTCCAACGGACCCGGTGACCCCGAACCTTGCGCCTATGCTATCGAAGCGATCCGTACCATCGTCGATGCCGGCCTGCCGGTGTTCGGCATTTGTCTCGGCCACCAGCTGCTCGGCCTCGCTTCCGGCGCGCGCACCGTCAAGATGAAGTTCGGCCATCATGGCGCCAACCATCCGGTGCTCGATGTGAAGGCCGGCCGCGTGATGATCACGAGCCAGAACCACGGCTTTGCCGTGGATGAAACCAGCCTGCCGCCCAATCTGCGGGTGACGCACCGTTCGCTTTTCGACAATACCATTCAGGGTCTGGAACGCACCGACAAACCGGCGTTCTGTTTCCAGGGCCACCCCGAGGCGAGCCCGGGACCGCATGATGTGGCGCCGCTGTTTGACCGCTTCATCGGATTGATGGAAAGGAAATAGACAGGCCATGCCGAAACGTACTGACATCAAGAGCGTCCTGATCATCGGCGCCGGCCCGATCATCATCGGTCAGGGCTGCGAGTTCGACTATTCCGGCGCGCAGGCGTGCAAGGCGCTTAAGGAAGAGGGCTACCGCGTCATCCTCGTCAATTCCAATCCGGCGACGATTATGACTGACCCGGAGACGGCGGATGCGACCTATATCGAGCCAATCAACTGGCAGACCATCGCCAAGATCATCGAGAAAGAACGCCCGGATGCCTTGCTGCCGACCATGGGCGGCCAGACAGCGCTCAACACGGCGCTCGATCTCAATCGCGAGGGGGTGCTGGCCAAATTCAACGTGCAGATGATCGGCGCCACGCGCGAGGCCATCGACAAGGCCGAGGACCGCCAGCTGTTCAAGCAGGCGATGGAATCCATCGGGCTCAAGTGTGCCCGCGGCGCCATCGCCCACAGCCTCGAAGAGGCGCATCAGGTGCAGGCGGCGATCGGCTTCCCCGTGATCATCCGTCCCTCGTTCACGCTGGGCGGCAGCGGCGGCGGCATCGCCTACAACCGCGACGAATTCATCGCCATCTGCGAGCGCGGTCTGGACGCCTCGCCCACGCGCGAACTGCTGATCGAAGAATCCATCATCGGCTGGAAGGAATACGAGATGGAAGTGGTGCGCGACCGCAAGGACAACTGCATCATTGTCTGCTCGATCGAGAACTTCGACCCCATGGGCGTGCACACCGGCGATTCCATCACGGTGGCCCCGGCGCAGACGCTCACGGACAAGGAATACCAGATCATGCGCAACGCCTCGATTGCCTGCCTGCGCGAGATCGGCGTGGACACCGGCGGTTCGAACGTGCAGTTTGCGATCAACCCGAAGGACGGGCGCATGATCGTGATCGAGATGAACCCGCGCGTGTCGCGTTCCTCGGCGCTGGCCTCCAAGGCCACGGGCTTTCCCATCGCCAAGATCGCGGCCAAACTGGCGATCGGCTACACCCTGGACGAATTGAAGAACGACATCACCGGTGGCAAAACCCCGGCCTCGTTCGAGCCGACGATCGACTACGTCGTCACCAAGATTCCCCGCTTTACCTTCGAGAAATTTCCCAAGGCCGACGCCACGTTGACGACGCAGATGAAATCGGTGGGCGAGGCCATGGCCATCGGCCGCACGTTCCAGGAATCGATGCAGAAGGCGCTGCGCAGTCTTGAGATCGGCAGCTACGGCCTCGAATCCAAACTGGACCCGGCCGTGGACAAGGAAGAGTCGCGCAAGCGCGTCAGTCAGGCGCTGCGCGTGCCCGGGGCCGGGCGCATCTGGCATGTGGCCGATGCCTTCCGTCTGGGCATGAGTGTCGATGAGATTTTTGCGCTGTGTTATATCGATCCCTGGTTTCTGGCGCAGATCGCCGATCTCGTTGAAACCGAAAAGGCGATTGCCAAGAAGGCCAAGAGCCAGCCGACCGCAGACAACCTGCGTGCGTGGAAACGCAAAGGATTTTCCGACCGCCGCCTGGCGCAGTTGCTGGGCGTGAAAGAAGAAAAGGTGCGTCGCTGGCGCCACAAAGCCAAGGTGCGCCCGGTGTACAAGCGCGTCGACTCCTGCGCCGCGGAATTTGCCTCGGCCACGGCCTATATGTATTCGACGTACGAAGAGGAGTGCGAGGCCGCGCCCGAGAAGAAGAAAAAAATTATCGTGCTCGGTGGCGGCCCGAATCGTATCGGCCAGGGCATCGAGTTCGACTATTGCTGCGTGCACGCCTCGTTTGCCCTGCGTGAGGACGGCTACCAGACCATCATGATCAACTGCAACCCGGAGACGGTCTCGACCGACTACGACACCTCCGACCGGTTGTATTTCGAACCGCTGACGCTCGAAGACGTGCTCGAAATCGTGCACCTGGAAAAACCTCTGGGCGTGATCGTCCAGTACGGCGGCCAGACGCCGCTCAAGCTCGCGCGCGGACTGGAAGCGGCGGGTGCGCCGATCATCGGCACGACCCCGGAGTCGATCGATGTCGCCGAAGACCGCGAGCGTTTCCAGAAGTTGATCCAGAAACTGAAACTGCTGCAGCCGCCGAATGCCACGGCGCGCACTCCGCAAGAGGCGGTGAAGCTCGCCGACAAGATCGGCTACCCGCTCGTGGTGCGGCCGTCGTACGTGCTCGGTGGCCGGGCCATGGAGATCGTGCATGCGCGCGAGGATCTCGAAACCTACATGCGTGTCGCGGTACGCGTTTCAAACGACTCTCCGGTGCTGCTCGACCGTTTCCTGAACGATGCCACCGAGGTTGATGTCGATGCGGTGTCGGATGGCAAGCAGGTGGTCATCGGCGGCATCATGGAGCACATCGAGGAGGCCGGTGTGCATTCCGGCGATTCCGCCTGTTCGCTGCCGCCCTACAGTCTGTCGAAGAAAATCCAGGATGAACTGCGCGTGCAGACGGTGAAGATGGCCAAGGCACTCAAGGTGATTGGCCTCATGAATGTCCAGTTCGCCATCCAGAGCGGCAAGA
>CAYIQV010000240.1:0-3346 GCA_964365635.1 uncultured Acidiferrobacteraceae bacterium | reverse complement strand
CATGCAGTCGTGTCCTTACCCCAAGAAGGGGGAAGGGACGTTATTTTTTTGTACTTGTTCAGAGGTTCCGTATATGGAGTTTAAGGGGATTCGCTAATTCCCGCCTCGGTATCCGGCGGGGTGTCACTGGCGCTGTCGCGGCGCATGAGCATCGCCAGCAGCGTCGCCACTTGGTCGCGCATCTCGCGCCGGTCGATAATCATGTCGACGGCGCCGTGTTCCAGCAGAAACTCAGCACGCTGAAAACCTTCCGGCAGTTTCTCGCGCACCGTCTGTTCGATCACACGCGGGCCGGCAAAGCCGATGAGCGCCTTGGGCTCGGCAATGTTGACGTCGCCCAGCATCGCGAGGCTGGCGGAAACGCCGCCCATGGTCGGGTCGGTCAATACCGACACGTACGGAATGCCCGCCTCGCCCATGCGCGTGAGCGCGGCGCTGGTCTTGGCCATTTGCATCAGCGACAGCAGCGCCTCCTGCATACGCGCGCCACCGCTGGCGGAAAAACAGATCAACGGGATTTTCTTTTCGAGGCTCATGTTCACACCGCGCACTAAACGCTCGCCCACCACCGAACCCATGGAACCACCCATGAAGGAAAATTCGAAGGCCATGGCTACCAACGGCAGGCCCTTGAGTTCCCCTTCCAGCACCACCAGTGCATCAGTCTCGCCCGTGACCTGCTGGGCTTCCGCCAGACGATCGCGGTATTTCTTGGTGTCCTTGAATTTGAGCACATCGACCGGCGACAGGTTCGCGCCGATTTCCACGCGCGGTTCCGGATCGAGAAACAGATCGAGCCGCCGGCGCGCACCGATGCGCATGTGATAGCCGCACTTGGGGCAGACATCCTGATTGCTGTCAATCTCGGCGCTGTACAGCACCGTTCCGCAGGCCAGGCATTTTTTCCACAGGCCTTCGGGCACCGAGGCCTTCTTGATGCCCTGGTGTTTGATCTTGGGCGGCAGCAGTTTGTCGAACCAGCTCATCGCTTTGCTCCCGTGACGGGTTGGGGCACAACAGTGGCCCGGTCCATCGCCTCGCGCAGGCGGGCGGTGAAGGCCGGAACCTCGGTGAGTATTTTATCCGGGGTTGCCGCCATGTCTTCCATGCGCTTGACCACGGCACTGCCGACCACGACGGCATCGGCGATTTCGGCTACCTGTGCAGCGGTTTCCGGGCTGCTGATACCAAAGCCCACGCCCAGCGGCAGCTTGGTCGCACTGCGGATCTCCTTGAGCTTGGCCGCGACTTCGCGCACGTCCAGATGGCTTGCACCGGTCACGCCGCGCAGCGAGACATAATAGATAAATCCGCTCGCCGCTTCCGCGATCAGCTTGATGCGCTCGGGCGGACTCGTCGGCGCCAGCAGAAAAATCGTGTCGAGTTCATGTGAACGCAGGGCGGCGCGCAGCGGTTCGGCTTCTTCCGGTGGCAGATCGACCGTGAGCACGCCGTCCACGCCGGCCGTGGCCGCCTGTTGCGCGAACGACTCGTAGCCCATGACCTCGAACGGGTTGAGATAGCCCATGAGCACCACGGGCGTGGTTTTGTCCTTGTCTCGAAATTCGCGCACCATCGCGAGCACGCGCGTAAGGCTGATTTTGTGTTTCAGCGCACGCTCAGCGGCGCGCTGGATCACCGGGCCATCGGCCATCGGGTCGGAAAACGGCACGCCCAGTTCGAGCACATCCGCGCCACTTTTCACGAGCGCGTGCATCAGCGGCACCGTGACCCACGGCTCGGGGTCGCCGGCCATGATAAATGGAACGAGGGCGCTGCGGCGGTGCCGCTTCAGTGCCTGGAATTGTTGCGCGATGCGTGACATTAGAATTTGATTCCTTCTAGGTTCGCCACGGTGTGAATGTCCTTGTCGCCGCGGCCGGAAAGATTGACGATGATGATCTTATCGCGCCCGAGCTTGGGCGCGAGAATCTTGGCATAGGCCACGGCATGGCTCGACTCCAGCGCCGGCATGATGCCTTCGGTGCGGGTCAGTTCGTGGAAGGCCTCCAGCGCCTGCTTGTCGGTAATGGCCACGTACTGCGCCCGGCCGGAATCCTTGAGCCAGGCATGTTCCGGTCCGACGCCGGGATAATCGAGCCCGGCAGAGATGGAATGGGTTTCGATGATCTGGCCATCGTCGGTCTCCAGCAGGTAGGTGCGGTTGCCGTGCAACACGCCGGGCTTGCCGGCACAAAGCGTCGCCGCATGGCGTCCGGTGTCGATGCCATCGCCCGCGGCTTCCACGCCGTACATCGCCACGCTCTTGTCTTCGATGAAGGGATAAAACAGGCCCATGGCGTTGGAGCCGCCACCGACGCAGGCGACGAGCGCATCCGGCAGACGTCCTTCCTGTTCCAGAATCTGGGCGCGCGCCTCGCGCCCGATGACGGTCTGGAAATCGCGCACCAGCATCGGGTACGGATGCGGCCCGGCGACGGTGCCGATGATATAGAAAGTATTGTCGACGTTCGTGACCCAGTCGCGCATGGCTTCGTTGAGCGCGTCCTTCAGGGTCTTCGAGCCGGATTCGACCGGCACCACTTCCGCGCCGAGCAGCTTCATGCGATAGACGTTGATCGCCTGCCGCTTCATGTCTTCCGAACCCATGTACACCACGCACTTCATGCCGAAGCGCGCCGCCACTGTCGCCGTCGCCACGCCGTGCTGGCCGGCGCCGGTTTCGGCGATCACGCGCGTCTTGCCCATGTGCCGCGCCAGCAACGCCAGGCCGCTGGTGGTTGTGATCTTGTGCGCGCCGGTGGGATTGAGGTCTTCGCGCTTGAGATAAATGCGCGCCCCGCCCCAGTTTTCGGTCAGGCGCTTCGCGGGATAAAGCGGCGACGGGCGACCGACATACAGGCGCAGGTCATCATCGAATTCCTTCTGGAAGTTTTTATCGTTACGCAGCTTCTCGTAGGCCTCGCGCAGCTCTTTCAGCGGCTGCATCAAGGTCTCGGCGACAAAGATGCCGCCATAGGTACCGAAATGCCCGCGCTTGTCCGGCAGGTCGTAGGCGCTCATGAATTGATTTGTCCCACTGCCTCGATAAAGGCGGAAATCCTACTGGCGTCCTTGATTCCTTTCGATTGCTCCACACCGCTCGACACGTCCACCGCAAAGGGACGCGCCTCGCGGATCGCCATGGCTACGTTCTCCGGCGTCAGGCCGCCGGCGAGAATTACGGGTTTCGACAAATCGTGCGGCACACGGGCCCAGTCGAAGGCCTGGCCAGTGCCACCCGTGGCGCCGGCGACAAAACTGTCGAGCAGCAGGCCGGCCGCATCATTATATAGATGCGCTTTTTCTGGCAGGTTGATGTCGGCTTGCATGCGGATGGCTTTGA
>CAYIQV010000239.1:0-3362 GCA_964365635.1 uncultured Acidiferrobacteraceae bacterium | reverse complement strand
TGCTACTCATGGCCGGTCAGTCCAGGGAAATTTGGCACAACCGACACATGTTCACGGGGTCCTCTTGCTTTTAGTGCAATTTCTGGCGGTTAGCCTTATTACTTAACTTTTTGAATATTAAAGAGTTAATAATTTCGATATAAATTTCATACGTAAAAACAAATAGTTGCTGTTGGCGTGTTTGCTGTTCGACCATGATAGTGCCAGTGTCGTGGAATTTTCGTCGGTTTCTTTAAAAAGTGGCGTTTCCGAATATTATTGGTTTCCGTTCTTGAAATGCGCGCTGGTTACCTTGATACTTCTACTTGCGATAAGTTATGGTTATCGCAATCTGTAAACCAATAGGCCTCCATGACCCAAAAACGCCGACCCACCCTGCCCCCAGATTACGCCGCGGCCGCCACCGCCGATAATACGAAGCTTGCTTACCACAAAGATCTCGCGCGATTCAGGGCGTGGGGCGGCACCATCCCCGCCACGGTGAAGCAGGTCTGCGAGTACTTAAATGCCCACGCCAACACCCACAAGGTCAGCACGTTGTCACGCTGGCTCGCCTCGATCAGTCAGGCGCATCGCGTAGTGGAGATGGAGAGTCCGTGCCGTTCCCTGGAAGTCCGCCGCACGCTGAACGGCATCAAGAAGATCCACGGCGCCAAGCCCCGGCGGGTCGCCCCGGCCGTGCGCGATGAGCTGATGGCCATGATCAAGCATACGCCGCCGGAGTTGATCGGGCTGCGCAACCGCGCGCTGTTGCTGGTCGGTTTCGCCGGCGCCCTGCGGCGATCGGAGCTCGCGAAACTTCGTGTCGAGGACGTCGCGTTCGACGTGCGTGGCATGATCCTGCGATTGGGCCAGACCAAGACCGACCAGGCGGGCGAAAACGACGAGATCGCGATCCCCTACGCCAAGGGAAAATATTGTCCCGTGAAGGCGCTGAAGAGCTGGCTCGCGGAGGCCGGGATTACCGAGGGGGCTATTTTTCGTCCGATCTTAAAACACGGCGCTGTCGGCAAGAAAGGATTGAGTGGTTTTTCGGTGGCACAGATTATCAAAGCTTCGGCCAAGGCCGCAGGGTTGGATACGACTCTCTACTCCGGTCACTCCCTGCGCGCGGGGCTCGCGACGAGTTCCGCGCGCGAAAAGAAACCGTTTCACAAGATCAAGACGCAGACCCGGCATAAATCGGATGTGACACTCCTTAAATACATTCGCGATGCCGAACTGTTCGAGGACAACGCGGCGGATCTGCTGTGAGGGGTTCCGGCCTGCGCGTGATGCTGGCCGTCAATGGGGTCGAGAATGCGTATTCTTTGATATTTTCCAATGCGACGTCTGACCTCGGTGGGTGTTTAGGGTAAAATTTATTCGCTGCTGAATTTCGATGGCCGAGAACCTTATGCTTAACATGCCCCACTACTTCTGTCTGGACATCTTCCAGTGTATTCAACACTGGAGAAAAACGATGTCCACGACCAACAAGGCCCGCGACCGCGACGCGGATGGGAAGCTGCGGCGTAAGTACCGCTGTTTCTACGGCGTGCCATTCCCGCAGGGAACACCCAAATGGTGGCGTAAGCTTGCACATGACCCGCCCGCGGCGGCGCGAGAACAAGCGTATCTGCCATTCGATCCTGCGCGGCGCCGACCCGGATGGCATCACGCCGCCGCTGGGAAACCGCAAGCCACATGAGTATTACTGGTAGCCATGTCCATGAAAGACCTCGACCGCGCGTTATCCGACACTGAGCTGCACGAACTCGATGAATTCCTCGCCGACGAGGCGCTGGAAGACACATCGATGGATGTCTCGACCCTGGAGGGTTTTCTCACCGCGCTTGCCATCGGGCCGGACACTGTCATGCCGTCACAGTGGCTGCCGTGGGTGTACGACATGCGCGAGGGCAAGGCCGAGCCGGAGTTCGAGAAACTTGAGCAGGCCAACCGTATCCTAGGGCTCATCATGCGGCACCACAATGCCGTCATCTACGCCTTCATGAACGACCCCGCGTCGTTCGAGCCGATCTACTGGCGCGCCGCCCAGTGGGGCGCGGCCGAATGGTGCGAGGGTTTCTTGCTCGGCACGCGGTTCAGCCGCGAGGCCTGGAGTTTGCTGATAGTCGGCCAACCCAAATTGTTCACGCCGTTCTTTCGACTTGGTACCGACGAAGGCATCGAACTCATCAAGCAGGCCAAGGACGCCGAACGCTGGATGAACGCGGTCGCTCCGGCGCTGGTTGAAATTCACGCGTACTGGAAGGTGCGCCGCGATGCGCGACCGGCGGGTCTCGTCGGCGATGATTTTCGTCTCGGTGGTCAACGCGCGCCCGTGACACGCGAAGCGCCGAAGGTCGGCCGCAACGACCCGTGCCCCTGCGACAGTGGCAAAAAGTTTAAGAAATGCTGTGGCGCCGCGGGCCCGGCAATTCACTGAACCGCGTCTGCCGGGCGCCTTACTTCGCCGCCTCCCGATACCCCTTACTGATCTGCTCCAGCACAAAATTGTCGATGTCGGTGTTGATCTGAGCCCACAGCGGCAGGTGGTCAGAAAGCTGGAAGGTGAAGGCGAGCTTGTCTTTCTCCTTCATGTCCGGGAACAGCGGCGCGATGCCGCCGGTGTAGAAATCGAGCACGTTGCCGGCATTGGTGAAGTTCTCTGGGTATTGCGGGTAGTAAAGGATCTGGTCGTAGCGCTTGTTGCGCACCAGATTCGAGCCGAGATCGCACCCGACGAACGCCCGCGGGAGCTTCAAGCCGCCGCGCGTGAGTACCGCCAGCATTTCGTCGTCCTCGATGTTGAAGTCGCCGAGCACGATGATGTCCTTGTCCACCGGGAAGGTCTCCTCACGTTTGGCGGAGATCCAGTCGGCGAAGAGCCCGAGCCGCGCCTTGCGGCTGTCGCCCCAGCGGATGTGGGCGGTGATAACGACGAAGTCGAAATTGCCGGCCTGGAACGAGGCGAGATACGGCGGGCGCCACCAAGAACTCTCGGAAAGGTATTCCTCCCCTTTCTTCTTCCGGGGCGAGATCGCGGTTGCCGCCCAAGTCGGGGATCGTGTCTTCGTTCCCCGTGCGCCAGTAGGGGCCGAGGATGCGTAGAACCTTGTCGCGATCGTCGAGGTTGTCGCGCAGTTCGACGATCCCGATCAGGTCGAGCTGACCGAGGATTTCGGCGATGTAGTGGACCACGGCCTCTGAGCGTGCTTTCTTGCCGAACTCGCGGATGTTCCAGGTGGCGAGGTTCAGGGTCTCATCGAGCTTCGAGGACGGAATGCCGCCTTTCTCGATGCGCTGGCGCAACGCGATCAGCCCGTCGGCGATGGGCTTGGAGATTTTGCCGTGGTGCATGGTCGGTTCCCTCCGAG
>CAYIQV010000238.1:0-3375 GCA_964365635.1 uncultured Acidiferrobacteraceae bacterium | reverse complement strand
TATCGCGTGCTGACCCAGTTTGAAAGTGCCGGTCTGGTGATCCGCCACAACTTCGAGGGCGGGCGCTCGGTATTCGAGATCAACCAGGGCAACCACCACGACCACATGGTGTGCATGGAGTGCGGGCAGGTGTTCGAGTTTTACGATGCCGCCATCGAGGAACGCCAGCGCAAGATCGCGGAGAAGGCGGGCTTTCACGTAGACGATCATGCGCTCTATTTGTACGGCGTGTGCGAAGGCATGAAGAAGCACGGCAAGTGCTCGAAGAAATAGTTTCTAGAAGCTTTTTCAAAAAATACCTTTTCTGACCTTTGTAGGGTGGGCACTGCCCACCAACATGGCTTCGCTGGCTGTCCGATGGTGGGCGGTGCCCACCCTACATACTGCGTGACCTCACGGCACTGTTTCTGCCCCAGGCAAAAATAATCCCGCAAGCCGCCAAGGTCCACACCACCACTGCCCCGGAAGGCAGGTCGAGCACGGCCGACAGCGCCAGCCCGATGGCGTAACCTAGCACGCCGACGACATAGCCCACGACAAGCCGCCGCCGCGCCGGGTGAAAGCGGCTCGCGAGCGCCGGGATGATCAGGCTGGCGAACACGAGATACACGCCGACGAGTTGTACCGATGCTGTCACCGCGAGTGCGAACATCGCATAAAAGCCGATGTGCCCGAGGCGTTTGCTGGGGCCAAACCAGAGAGCGAGGATAACGGCGGTCAGCAGTACAATGGGAAGCAGTTGTTTGTAACTCACCCACAGAATTTGACCTACCAGCAGATCTTTGAGATGTTCACCGCCATGCGGGTTGTTCGCCAGCAAGAGAATGCCGGCGCAGGCGGCAAGCACGAACAGCACACCGATCAACGCCTCCTGCACATCGGGCCAGCGCTTTTCCGTGAGCGTCAATACCAGCGCGCCCGCGAGCGCGGCGCTGACGGCCGCAATCTGAACAGCGAAACCCTGCGGTTCCCAACCCATACCGTCGGCGGCGATCACACCAAGGCCGGCGATTTGGGCGATGGCGAGATCGATGAACACGATGCCGCGTGCCAGTACTTGCTGGCCCATGGGCACGTGCGTCGCCAACACCAGCAGGCCGGCACAAAATGCGGGGCCGAGGATGCTGAGATCGAGTGCGCCCAGGTTCATCGGCCGCTCCCAGCATCCTGCTTATCGCGGCACTCGTGCGTCCCTGCACATCGTGTTGCCGCCAATAACAGTTGCACCGTGTCGTCAAACAGTCCGAACAGATCTTTGGCCTTGTCCGATCCGCCGACGGTGAACGGCACGGTCACGGCAGGAATCTTCGCGCGTTCGGCAAGCCACTCCGAAGCCCGGCCGTCGCTGTAGGCCGCGCGCAGAATCATCCTCGCGGGTTGTCGCTGCAGCTGTTCCAGTACGGCGGTGAGATGCGCGCTGGTCGGTTCCACACCGGGTTTTGGTTCCAGCGACGCGATCTCGCGCAGGCCGAGCCAGTTTTCAAGATAGGGGAAGCCCTTGTGTTGCACCACGATCGGCACGCCGCGCAGCGCCGCCGCCTGTTTCGTCCAGCGCTCCAGCGCTGTACCCCAGCGTTTGGCGAAGTCCCGATGGCGTTCCTGATATTGCTCCGCGCTGGCCGGGTCGATCTCGGCCAGACGTTGCGCGAGCGCGCCGGCGATGTGGCCGATGAGGCGCGGATCGGTCTGGATATGTGGGTTGCCCGCGGCATGGATATCGCCCTCGGCGCGGTCGAGCCGCGCCGGCACTTCGAGTTTTGGCACGTAATTGGCCGCCTCGAAGTAGCCGGGTTTGCCCGGCTGAACCGCGTTGTTGCCCGACTGGCGCAACACGATTGGAAGCCAGCCAGCCTCCAGTTCCACGCCGGTGCAGACCACGAGATCAGCACGCCGCGCCTGCGCCAGCAGGCTCGGCCTGGCCTCAATCCGGTGCGGGTCCTGCAGCGCATTGGTGGCGACATAGACCGCGACGCGGTCACCGCCGAGCTCCCGGGCGAGCGCGCCCCATTCGGGTTCGCAGGCGAAAACTCTAAGTTCAGCCATTGCCGGAACCGCAGCGAGGCCGGTGAGCGTCACAAGAAAGATCAGTAACTTTTTCATCTGTATCACCTCAATGTTCTTCGTGCGAGAAATTTCGTGTTGAATTTTCCTTGCGCATCCCCTCATCCCCATCCCTTCTCCCTCAAGGGGAGAAGGGAGCGAGCCGAGGCGCGCTGTGCGCGCATTTCATTAGAACGCATGCGCACCGTGCGCGCCCAGGCTCATGACGTATTGCAGGTACCACTGGTTGTCCTTGGCGTTCGCGCGCGATTCGTCACGGTTGAACTGCAAGCGCATCCGGCTGAACTCGCTGTTGGAAAAATCCGCCATCACGCTGGTGCGTTTCGGATCGTGCCCCTGCCTGTCGAGTACCCTTCCGGCCAGTGTCGTGCCCACCGCGTCTGCCTTGAGCCGGTCATGGCGCAGGCCCGCGCGCCAGCGTGGCATGAACCGGTATACGGCTTGTGTGTACCAGCCCTTCTGCTTTCCGTTATAGGCGAACGGTGTCCCGGACGAGGCCGGGTCGAAGGTGCCGGCTTCGTCGCGCGTGAAATATTCCGCCTGAAGCTTGAAGTGGCGGTTGCGCGGGTTGCCGTTCGGCGCCCATTTCCAGATGAAGTCCACGCCGTTCAGGGTGCTCGATCCAGTGAACAGGTCAGGCGTGGTGTCATCACCTGTGGCGCGATTTTTGGCGTCGGTATCGAGCCGCGAGAGCCCGGCGCGCCAGGCATGGCTCGCACCGA
The DNA here is from genome assembly GCA_964365635.1 of uncultured Acidiferrobacteraceae bacterium. Classification (GTDB taxonomy): domain Bacteria; phylum Pseudomonadota; class Gammaproteobacteria; order Acidiferrobacterales; family Sulfurifustaceae; genus Sulfuricaulis. The sequence continues at coordinate 592 of CAYIQV010000238.1, read as the reverse complement.
CATCGCCGCCGACATGCACAAACACGGTGCGCGTGCCCTTGCCGCTGTTGGCCGCTCCGCCCGCCGGGAAGTTGTCGCCGCGGAACAACTCGGCGCCGATCTCGAGAAACACGTCAGTCGGCGCGACCCAGCGCAATTGCGCGCCGTCGTCCTTATGCTGGTTGCCGAGCATGGCGCGGTAGACCAGCGGCTGGTCGGCGAAGTCCCAGGCGTGCGCGTGCACCGGGTTGAGATAGCCGATGCTGGAGAGGAAGCGTCCACCACGCACAGCGAAACCATTGCCGAGGGCGAGAGTTTCGAAATAGGCTTCCTCGATCTCGGCCTTGTTTTCCGGCGTGAGCGCCGCGATGAACTGGCCGTAGAACTTGTCGTCGATGCTGGCGCTCATCACCAGTTCCGACTCGCCGAGACGCAAGCCTTCATCGCCGGGACCGGTTTCCTCGCCGAGTGCGAATCCGGGCAGCGCATAGGTGCCCGGATTCTTCGAGAAAGCGGAGAGCTTGCCGTCGAGAATCAGGCTGATGGCCGGATTGAAGGTATTTGAGGCGGCCTGACGGTCGGCCGGTCTGCCGGCCTCGAGTTCCTTGACGCG
>CAYIQV010000237.1:0-3380 GCA_964365635.1 uncultured Acidiferrobacteraceae bacterium | reverse complement strand
TCAATAGCCATAAATACCCCCTAAAATATCAGGCAACAGATTGCGAAAAATTTTTCGTGACGACGTAAAGAACGCGAATAATATAAAACGCGCGCATTTAATCCAAGGCCTGTCTGAGCTCCTTGATGTCCTTATGGGGAATGAACAGGCCGCAGCCAAGCCTGCGTTCCGACCCCAGCCCATGCTGCTGCAGGCGCACGGACTCCTCGACAGACAGTTCCGCCAGCATCAGGCTGCGTGTATGGATATTCCGCCCCGGCGTGACAATGGTGTTTTCCATGCCACAGAGCATTTTCTTTGGGCTTATATCAATTCTATTCAGTTGCGCGACTGCCAACTTGAGGAAGCCCGCCTCGTCCATACCCTCTGCGCTCTCGACATAACGTGAAAAAATGGTAGTGATGGTGCTTAAGGGCCGAGCCGCCGATTTCTCAACTGTCATAACATTGCCAGCGATATCCAGGGACGCACCGGTCAGCATCCCGGCATCGTCCAGCCGGTGCTTGGGCAGGCGCAGAATCAGTTTTGTGCGACGCGACAGATACACGAGATCGCCGGGATTGGCCGGACGCATCCAGCCATTGCCCGATTCCGCGCCATGAACCGTGTGCAAACCAGCACCCTCCTCCTCGGGAAACCAGGGCAGGACCCGGGTGATTGCCTGTGACAGGGCGTAGGCGTGATCGACCGGCAAGGCGCGACAAGCGATATTGAACACCACGTCCACGATCGTGTCGGGGACGTGGTAGTTTTCGTTATCCTTGCCTTCCTGCCAGTACATGTTCGGTTCGTTCAAAATCAGTTAACCGGAAGTTTTTCGGTGATGGCCTTGCGGTCAATCCACCATTCATCCTGCACCAGTACATCCACCACATTGCGCAAGCGCGGAAGAAATCGGGCGGGATCATCCAGTTCAAGTTTCTTGAGCCATTTCTCGAACGCCATCTGATCGAGCACGTTACTGTGGCGGCGCGCCACCGATGCCAGCAACTGGTTGGTGTAAAAAAACAGGTTGTCCCGATCCCTGCCTTCCGGCGCACGCAGGTCAACGATGTAATGCGCCACCGTCGCCGCCACCGCGGCGCCATCGGAATCGGGCGGGGTTTCATCGATCACGTGCTGCAACATGGCCACCGTCAATTCCGGATCCACGGGAAAGGTGACCGCGAGCCAGATACCCTGACCCAGCGCGGGCAACGATTCCGCTTGGTCGGACAAAAACAGGATATCGCAGGCCTGCACGGCGCCTTCCCAAGCCTCACGCGTGGTGTAGGTATCGAACGCTTCACGTGCGATGTCCCAGGCGTCCTGATTTTTTTCCAGCCGGATCAGGGTGCGTCCTATCTGCAGCAACAGATCGGCGCGGCTGAGTGGATCGTAATTTGGCGGCAGCTCCAGCAGTTGTTGCCGGAGATCGGCCAACTGCCCCTCCAGCAACACGGAAGACTGGGCGGAATCTTCCGCGCTGTCTGCGTCACTGATAGAGGGATCTTCTTTCAAATATTTCATTGGGGCTTGTGCGGATTCATTTATCGATCGCCGGGTATCTAGTGATGACGACTTATTTAGTTATAGAGTGTATGCCGACGAAGGCGCCTTCCAGCTGATCTTCCCAGTTACCCGGCGTGTCCGGATACGGCGGCTTGATGTCGATCCGAAAAAATATTTCTGACTGCGCACGCTGCCGCACTACGTCCAGCAATTGTTGAAATGTCTGGATGTCGTGATGCTGCAACAGCACTTCGCTCAGGTGAAGCATAGTCAGACCTTATCAGGGTTCTCTATCGACTCCCTCTCCCCTTGACGGGGAGAGATGGAGAGGGGGTGAAAACTTCATTCAAGTTTGTACCATGAATGCGATCATGATAACGCGCCCGATATACCAGTCTAGTCACGCCGCCGTCCACAGCATCCGTAAAACCTGTGCGGTTATGTAGCACGTTGTTGCACACGAGTCCTTGACCTGCCGCCATGCGGTGTTTGAACACATACGGCGATTCCCCGGCCAGCAACTGCTCCAGGAACTGTACGGCCGCCCGTGTTACCTCGTCCCGCTTCCATTCGATGGAACGCGTGCGCGCGGTGTAGCGCATATACAAATTTCCGCCGACCGGGTCAATAGAAAATACCGGGCCCGTCACGGCCGGCCGGGTTTCCGTGCCCTCTTCCGTATTCGCCGGGATGGGCATGGCATCCGGCGCCATGAGGGCGCGAATGTATTCCGGATTCGCATCCCGCATCAGGATATACGCCACCTCATGGTCCAGCAGACTGTTTTCACCACCTTCCGCGGCGGGCGAGACACAGTGCAACACCATGGCGCGTATGCGGTTTTCCGCTGTGTTGTAATAGCCGTCGGTATGCCACAACAGGCGTTTGTTGGAGTACGGCAGGTAACCGCGCTGGAATTTCCCCGGCACCACCTGGAGCGAGGTAATGCCGTCTTCATCCGCAAGTGTATTGCTGTCCAGACGGGTCAATCCAAAGCGTTTACCGGCGGCGCGCGGTATCTCCTTGTCTGCCATGCCGCCCAGACGACTCGCGTAGACCGCCATATTGGCTTGGCGACACCGCTGCACTATTGCTTCGGCTTCGGCACCGGTCAAACACCGTGGATCGTTCACCTCCACCACCAGGTCTTCTGGCCGCTCGGGATACCCTGTCAGCTTGCGCTCACGCCACAGCTGGTAGACAGCCTCGTTGCTCAGGAGGAAAGGGCTGTTGCTCACAGATTGGGCCGCTACCTCTGCGCCCGCTTGGCTATTCACATGCGTGCTCCATTGTTGACTGCTACATGCGGGTATTCACCAAATTTTCAACCATATTTGAAAATTCGGCTCGCGAATGTCCTGAAACGAGATGGTAACCGCTACCGTGGTGACTGGCTCTATCAACAACTGATTAGAAATTTACATATGAATTAAGTTAATATACCAACATATAATACTGATTTATATGATAAATAAATTTACACTCCTGCGGCGTATCTATATATCTCTTTTAGGGTAGGCAAAGGCAGGCTTTGTATCTCTCCAACGAGTGGTTCTCTTAAATGAATCTCCGATTACACTAGCCGCCGCAAAGTTAGTATCCAGCGGTTAATGAAGTGGCGTCAGCCGGTAGTGGTGAGCGGAGATTTGCAGGAAACCACCGAACGGCGACATCGTTTTGTAACCTGTGAGCCCGGTTTCCTTAGCGTCGAGACATCGCGGGAGAGCCGAATTGTACGTCCTTCTACAGATGAGGAGGTAGTTTAGAATGGCACAGAATCAGCCGAAAAATCCGGAAAAGCATTCGACGTTTATCCCCAAGGATAAAATATCCACCAAGCCGTTCCACAAGACCCCCATGCTGGATCAGCTGGAAAGCGGTCCGTGGCC
>CAYIQV010000236.1:0-3384 GCA_964365635.1 uncultured Acidiferrobacteraceae bacterium | reverse complement strand
ACATCAAGCCCGCCAACATCATCTACAATGAAGCGGACAAAAAGATCAAGCTGACCGACTTCGGCATCGCCCGCATCACCGCGTCGAGCCGCACCAAAACCGGCGTCATCCTCGGCAGCCCCTCCTACATGTCACCGGAGCAACTGGCCGGAAAACACGTCGATGGGCGCTCCGACCTGTTCTCGCTGGGCGTGATGCTCTTCGAGATGCTCACCGGCAAACAACCCTTTACCGGCGATTCCATGGCCACGCTCATGTTCCAGATCGCCAACGAAAAACATCCAGTCATCACCCGCCTGCGCGCGGAGATTCCAGCCAGCCTCGCCGCCATCGTGGACAAGGCGCTGCGGAAAGACCCAACACAGCGCTATCAGACGGGAGCCGAGATGAATCAAGACCTGCGCGAATGCCTGCGTGATCTGGCGCAACCGGGAGCAAAAACCGGATGAGCCAACTGCTGATGACCGGTATTACGGACACAGGCCGGGTCCGCCAGGAAAATGAGGACAGCATCGCCCTCGAACCCGAGATTGGACTGGTGGTGCTTGCCGATGGCATGGGCGGACATCAGGCCGGCGAAGTCGCCAGCCGTATGGCCGTGGACGTGATCACGCGCCATGTCATGGAGACTTTCGCGAATGCCAGGAACGTGGACGACAATGCTTTCGAGACCAAAACTGTGCTTGAGGCGATCCACCTCGCCAATGGCGCCATTCATGAGCTCGCCAGCACCAAAACGGAATGCGCCGGCATGGGCTCCACCGTCGTGGTCACCCTCTTCTACGGCAACAAGATGTGTGTCGCGCACGTGGGTGATTCCCGCCTGTACCGGTTTCGCGGTGGGGCGCTGGAGCAACTGACGCTCGACCACTCCGTCATCCAGGAGCTTGTCAGCCGCGGCCTGATGACCATGGAAGAGGCACGCAAAACCATCGGCAAGAACCTGGTCACCCGGGCGCTGGGGGTGGATGCCGCCGTCAAGCCGGATATCAGCGAACATCCATTTCAGGATGAGGACATTTACCTTCTCTGTTCGGACGGCCTGAACGACGTGGTGCCGGACGGAGATATCGAAATGATGCTGATGGAATACGGGCGCAATCTGGACGCCGCGGCCCAGCGCATGGTCGACACCGCCAATGACCGCGGTGGTCCGGACAACGTGTCCGTGATCCTGGTGCGCGCCAGCGGCCTGTTTGTCCGCAATACGGAAGCCTTGCATAAACTGCAAGAACTTAAAAGTCAGGCCTAAGCGATGGATACCGAACCATCGTGAAGCCCGCGTGGAATTGTGGTTACTGGAATCGGGGAAACTAAAATGGCAAAACTCATCATAAAATTCAATGACGAAGTCATCGACCATGTCGACCTGAAGCAGGGCGACATGAAGATCGGGCGCAAGCCGGGATGCGAGATCCACATCGATAACCTCGCGATCAGTGGTGAGCACGCCAACATCTTCACCGTCGGCGACGATTCGTTCATTCAGGACCTGAGCAGCACCAACGGGACCTTCATCAACAATAAAAAGATTTCCAAACATCACCTGAAAAATGGCGATGCTGTCGTTATCGGCAAACATACCTTTGTATATTTCAGCGAAGCGTCCAAAAAACAACCGGAAGACTTTGCCAAAACCGTCATCATCAATCCCGGAACACGCGCACCGGCGGTGGAGCCACCCCAACCCGCGCCCGCACCGAGACCGGCGCCCGTGGCTGACGTCGAACTCCCCGCCATTACTGTGGAAACAGCGTCCAAGGATTACGCACCCAAAACCGAGCGCCAAGGCGCGGTTTTTGTGCTGAGCGGTATGAACAGCGGCAAGCGTATCGACCTGACCAAGAAAGTGACCAACCTCGGGAAGGTCGGCAAGCGCGCCGGCGCCATCACCCTGACGGCAAATGGCTATGTTCTGGCGCCGGGTGAAGACGAAATACCGAAATTAAACGGACGGCCGATTACAACGAGCGGCCACAAGCTGAAAAACGGCGATATTATTGAAGTCGGCGGTACACGCCTGCAATTTTATTTAAAATAGGGAAGTTCTGATTTATATGATCGTTCGCCGCAGAGACAGCCGCTCCTGCGCATCCTGCGCTCGCGGCATTTGAACGTCCCTGTACAGCACAAAGTGCGCAGAGAAAAACAGAGCGTAATCAAAGACAAGAATTCTTTGCGTCCTTTGCGCCTTTGCGGCAAAAACTATTATTCAGAAGATCTATAGACAGAATTTCTTCTACTTCAACATCTCCAGCGCTTCGCCCAGACGCCGCACCGGAAGCAGTTCGATTTCATCGCTCGGTTTCTTGGGCATATTGGCCGCCGGGATCAAAACCCGTTTGAACCCGAGCTTCGCGGCTTCACGTATGCGTTCCTGTCCCCGCTGCACCGGTCTTACCTCTCCCGCCAGCCCTACTTCACCGAATGCCACCAAATCCTTGCCCAATGGGCGGTTGCGCAGACTGGATAACGTGGCCACGAGGATGGCGAGATCCGCCGCAGTCTCGGTGATACGCACACCACCGACAACGTTCACGAACACGTCCTGATCGTACGTCGCCACCCCGGCATGGCGGTGCAAGACCGCGAGCAGCATGGCCAGCCGATTCTGATCGAGCCCGACGCACACCCGCCGCGGATTGCTGAGATGGCTTTGGTCCACCAAGGCCTGTACTTCGACCAGCAGCGGACGCGTCCCCTCCTGGGTGGCGAGCACGATACTGCCGGGCACGTCATCGCCCTGGCGACTGAGAAACATCGAGGAAGGATTGCCCACCTCACGCAGGCCGGCCTCCGTCATCGCAAACACGCCGATTTCATTGACCGCGCCGAAACGGTTCTTGATGGCGCGGATGATACGGAACTGGCTGCCGGTATCGCCTTCAAAATAAAGCACCGTGTCCACCATGTGTTCCAGCACGCGCGGGCCAGCCAGCGTTCCTTCCTTGGTCACGTGTCCCACCAAAAACAGGGCCGTGCCGGTCTGCTTGGCATAGCGCACAAGATGCGCCGCGGATTCACGCACTTGGGCGACGCTGCCCGGCGCCGACTGCAGGATTTCCGTAAACATTGTCTGAATGGAATCCACGACAATGACTTGCGGGCGCTCGGTCTGGGCGGCGCTGATGATGGTCTCGACCTGATTTTCCGTCAGCAAGCGCAGATGCTTTCCCTTGAGCCCCAGGCGTTGCGCACGCAGGGCGATCTGGTCGGACGATTCCTCGCCGCTGACGTAGAGTACGGTCATCGTCTCGCTGACACCCGCGAGCGCCTGTATGAGCAGCGTGGATTTTCCGATGCCGGGATCGCCGCCGATCAGCACCACCGAACCGACGACAAGACCACCGCCCAACACGCGATCGAGCTCGGCTATGCCCGTGG
>CAYIQV010000235.1:0-3388 GCA_964365635.1 uncultured Acidiferrobacteraceae bacterium | reverse complement strand
CGGAGATGACGCCGTCGACCCGCAGAGCCCTTCCGATGGCCGCCAGTTGCGCGGCCACGTCCTGTACCGACACTTCGCCTTGGGCAAATCCGGGCAGATCCGTGACGGTCACTGGTACGTCCAAGACGATGGCGCTGTCGGCTATCTCTGTGGGATGTGCCATGAGGCCGGCGGCGGCCAGGCGCGTGAGGTATTGGGCGCGCGTATTTTTTTGCAGGTTCACCCGCAGCGCCATCGGTGGACGTTCATTGTTGGCGCTCAGAATGGCTTCCCAGTTTTCGGGGTAGTGCTGGCGGATTTTTTGTACCAGCCAAACGGGGTGACTGTATTTTACCGAGACATCGTCGGCGGCGACCGCGTCCGCGCGTTCCGGCTCGCGCAGGTAGGAGCGCAGGCAGGCGTTGAGCAGGTTTTTCGCCCAGGGTTTTTTCAGCGCCTCCGCGGCTTCCACAGTTTCGGTCACAGCGGCATGGGTGGCGGTACGCATGTGCCGCAGTTGATACAGGCCGAGCAGCAGCAGCGCGTGTATATCCTGATCTTTCGGTTTTAATGGCCTGGCCAGGAGCTGGCGCGCAATGGCCTCAAGCTGATGAAACCAGCGCAGCGTGCCGTAGGCCATCTCTTGGATCAGCGCCGCTTCGTGTGCCTGTCCCCGCGGCAGGCGCGCCTGGGCATCGGTGAGCGCAGTGTCGAGGTAGCGGGATTTGGCGAGGACCTGTTCGATGACCTGCGCCGCCATGGCGCGCGGATTTATTTTTTTCTTCGCGGTGGGCATGCAATGGCGCGCGATCAGCGAGCCGGCTTCGCCGCTGACGCACCACCCAGATGGTCGCCCACCGCTATCCGGTGACCGTTCAGAAAATCGCCCGCCGCCAGAATTTTCCCGCCCGCCGCCTGCAAGCGCGTGAGACACAGGATGCCGTTACCGGTGGCGACCCGGATGCCGGAAGCGTCGGCGCGCACGACGGTGCCGGGTTCCGGCGTCGTTGCTGTCGGTTCAGGTGATCCGACTTCCCACAGGCGCACCACTTTTCCGTTCCACGTGGTGCTGGCCACTGGCCAGGGATTGAGCGCACGGATTTGGCGATGCAGCTCAAGGGCTGGTCTGGCCCAGTCGACCGGGGATTCGTCCTTGCGCAGTTTTTTGGCGTAACAGGCCTGCGCATCGTTTTGTGGCTGCGGGTGGATTTCACCACGCGCGAGCCGCTCAAGCGTGGCAATCAATGTCTGGGCGCCCAGAGGGGCCAAACGATCATGCAGTGTCTGTGCGGTGTCTGTTGGCGCAATGGCCGTTTCCGCCCGGGCGAGCACCGGTCCGGTATCGAGGCCCGCTTCCATCTGCATGATGCAGACGCCGGTGACGGCATCGCCCGTTTCGATGGCACGCGGGATCGGCGCCGCGCCGCGCCAGCGCGGCAGCAGCGAGGCGTGCACATTGATGCAACCGTATTTTGGTATCGCGAGCACGGCTGGCGGCAGGAGCAGCCCATAGGCGATGACAATCATCGCTTCCGGCGCGAGCGCCCGTAATGCTTCGGCTTCTTCCTTGAGGCTCAGAGGTTGGCGGATTTCAAGACCATGGGCTTGGGCAAATTCTTTCACCGGACTGGCGCTAAGTTTGCGCCCACGGCCGGCGGGACGATCCGGCTGGGTGTATACGGCTTGGATAGTGTGTCCCGCGCGCAGCAGGGCATCGAGGGCAGGGACGGCAAAAACCGGGGTCCCGGCGAAGACAAGGTTCACGGGCGTGCCCTTAGCCGGCGAGACGCTGGGCTTTTTCGAGCTTCTTGCGGATGCGCGCCTGTTTCAGACGCGACAGATAATCGACAAAGACCTTGCCTTCCAGGTGATCGACCTCGTGTTGCAAACAGGTGGCGAGCATTTCATCCGCCTCGATTTCGAAAGACTGGCCGTCGCGATCCAGCGCCCGTACGCGGATATGTTTGGCGCGGGCCACGGATTCATAGTAACCGGGAACGGACAGGCAGCCTTCCTCACGCTCCTGCTCGCCTTCCCGCGAGAGGATTTCCGGATTGATAAAGACCTGGAGTTGATCGCGGCTCTCGGAAAGGTCGATCACGACGATGCGCCAAGGCTCATCGACCTGGACCGCGGCCAGTCCGATACCTGGCGCTTGGTACATGGTTTCGGCCATGTCGTCGATCAGTTGGCGGATTTCGTCGTTGACCTCCGCGACCGGAATCGCCTTGCGCCGCAGGCGCTCATCGGGATAGTGCAGGATCGTTCGTAGGGCCATAGCAATCGGGTACCGCGACAGCGGTTGGTTTCTTGCTAAACTGGTTCATTATCAGTCTGAAGAGTGCTGAAAAACAAGAAAATTTAAGCTTTTGACGACTTGGCGTTTTGCACCAGCATGGACTACACTTCGAATCACTCAGAATACATGGAAAACGGACTGATGTCGCCTGAGCGCCTCCTGCGATCGTGCATCCTTACTATAACGATTTTTCTGACCGTGTCCGGCCTGGTTTGGGCCGAAACGGTTCAGCTTAACCCCAACCACCCGGAACGCTATACGGTGGTCAAGGGCGATACCCTGTGGGGCATTGCCACTCGTTTTCTGAGGAGCCCTTGGCATTGGCCCAAGATCTGGAAGATCAACGACAAGATCAAAAACCCGCACCTGATCTACCCCGGCGATGTAATCGTTCTGACCATGGTTGATGGCGAGCCGGTGTTGACCCTGTTGCGCAAGGATACGTTACCGGTAATCCCGGCCACACCTACCACTTCCCCCGGCGCGCCCACCGAAACCATTGCCCCGAGCGACGGACGTACCGTAAAACTTTCGCCCGCGGCTCGTGGCGAACCATTGGAGGCGGCTATCCCCACGATTCCGCCCAATGCCATCGTGCCCTTTCTTACCCAGACGCTGGCGGTGGGTGAAGATGAACTGGAGCAGGCGGGATACATCACCGCCGGTCTGGACGACCGCATTGCCTTGGGCAACCGGAGCGAGTTTTATGCTCGCGGACTCAAGGCGGAGGACCCGGAGTATTACCAGATTTTCCGGCCCGGTAAGGCCATCCATCATCCGGAAACCGGTGAGTTACTGGCGTATGAAGCTCTGTACCTCGGCGATGCCAAACGACTTGAGTCTGGTGATCCGAGCAAGCTCGTGGTGACCCAAGCAAAGCAGGAAATTCTGCCTACCGACCGCTTGCTCGTGGCGCCGAAGAAAGCGGGCTTGCCCTACTACTACCCGCATGCCCCCAAGACACAAATACAGGGAAACATCGTTTCCGCCGTGAATGCCGTGGGCGAGATTGGCCCCTACTCTGTCGTTGGCATCAGCCTCGGCCAGCGCGAAGGTATCGAAGAGGGCAACGTGTTGCGTGTCCTGTACCGCGCGGGCAAGCATAAAGAT
>CAYIQV010000234.1:0-3400 GCA_964365635.1 uncultured Acidiferrobacteraceae bacterium | reverse complement strand
GTGTGCGCTGTTTGCCTCCCCGGAGGGGGCTCCCGCGACACTTGTACTTCCCTGTACATCGCTGCAAATGCCGAGAACCAGATCCAGAAAATGCGCCCGATTCACGCGCGGGTTGCCCGCCAGTTGCCGCACACGCTCATCCGCCGCCACGACCGCAAAAAAGGCCAGCTTCTCGGACCATTTTTTCAGTTCGCTGCGGTCCCTGGCGAGCGCGAACACGGCTTCAGCATAGGGGCGGGCGAGTGTCTGTTTTTCGGCCATGGTCGTGGTGCTTATAGCTGCTTCATCATGGTCTCAAGCAGCTTGGCGTGCGCCTTGGCGTCGATTTCCTTTTCCAGGATGCGCGTGGCGCCGGCCACGGCGAGTTCGGCCACGGCGGCACGCAAGTGCTCGCGCGCGCGATTGACCTCCTGCTCGATGTCGGCGTGCGCGGCGGCCACGATACGATCGGCCTCGGCCTTGGCGTTGGCTTTCGCCTCGTCGGCGATTTCGCCGGCGCGCTTTTCCGCCATGGCGATGACGTCACCGGCATCCTGCTTCGCCTTCTTGATGGTCTCGAGCGCCTTCTTCTCGCCGAGCTCCTGTTCGCGCTTGCCGCGTTCGGCCGCGGCCAGGCCATCGGCGATGACGCGTTTGCGGTCCTCCAGCGCCTGCGTCAGCGGCGGCCAGATGAACTTCATGCAGAACCACACGAACAGGAAGAACGCGATCGATTGCCCGATCAATGTTGCATTGATATTCATTCCCGCACCTTCAGGTTATGACAAGGAAAGAGCGATCAGTGTGCGCCGACGACGGCGAACAGGATGTACATGGAGATACCGACGGCGATCATCGGCACGGCGTCCACGAGACCCATGACGATGAAGAACTGGGTGCGCAGCGTCGGGATCAGTTCCGGCTGGCGCGCCACACCTTCGAGGAAGCGACCGCCCAGAATGCCGATGCCCACGGCGGCGCCGAGTGCACCGAGGCCCATCATGATGGCGCCGGCGATATATAGCAGTGATTGTTCCATGGTTTTCTCCTGTGAAATTTCAGTAATGAAAGAAATCGGTTAATTAATGGTGTTCCTGATGCGCCATATCGAGGTACACAATGGTCAGCGTCATGAAAATAAACGCTTGCAGCGTGATGATCAGGATATGAAAGATGGCCCAGCCGAGTTGCAGCAGTCCGGCGAAGGGTCCGAGCACCCAGCCGGCGCCATACATGACGGCGATCAGAATAAAGATCATTTCACCGGCGTACATGTTGCCGAAGAGTCGCAACGCCAGCGAGAGCGGCTTGGAAATCAGGTTCACGGTTTCGAGAAACAGGTTGATCGGCAGGAACACAAGCTTCATCACCAGTGACTTGGCCTGGAACGGTTGCATGGTGAGCTCGCCGAGGAAGCCGCCAATGCCTTTCACCTTGATGCTGTAGAAAATCACCAGCGCAAACACCGACAGCGCCATGCCGAAGGTCACGTTCGGATCGGTGCTCGGCACGATCTTGAAGAAATGCAGACCCGACAGCTCCGCGGCCCTGGAACCGTAATCGATGGAGACGAGGTCCATGAAGTTCATCAGGAAGACCCACACAAAGATGGTGAGCGCCAACGGCGCCACCAACGGATTGCGCCCGCTGAATGAACCCTTCACGGCGCCATCGATGAATTCCACCACCCACTCGACGAAATTCTGCAGGCCGCCCGGGGTCGCGGCGGTGGCGCGCTTGGCGGCCATCCGAAACAGTATGAGGAAAAAGAGGCCAAGCACCACGGACATGCCCAAGCTGTCCAGATTGAACGCCCAGAAGCCCATCTCTTTGGCCTGCTCGGCGCTATGGGCAACACCCCAGGAACCGTCGGGCAACCGGCCGAAGGTCAGATTCTGCAGGTGATGCTTGATGTACTCCGATGAAGTCAGTGTCTCGCCCGACATGGATCAGCCATTACCGAAGTGAATAAAAAATTTAAGAATCGATCCTGAAACGCAGCGCTTTCGAATCTCAGCCCTGGCGGATATTCGCCAACACCCCAAACTGAGCCGCCACAAATGCACACACGAGCGGTATGGGCGCCAACTTCAAACCACCCAATCCCAATCCCAGCAACACGATGGCTGCCACATAGCGCATAACGGTATTGGCATACAGCGCGCCCAACACAGCGCCCTGATGAGGTATGGCGCCGGCCCGCTTGACCCCCCGCCCCAGCCAGACGCTGATGAGCAACGCGGTGGCGCCACCATAGAGTGCGCCCAAGGCCGCTCCCGCATCCCGCCCATACCAAAAAGCGGCGGCCATGCTGAACGTAATCACCGCCTGGGCCAGCGCAACCCGGCGGATCCCTCTGCGCAACGCCTCTGCGGCATCGGTCATGCATCAGCCCTGCTTCTAATTCGTGTCTTTTGGCCGGACAACTCGCAGAAAGGGCCGTTTCAAAGGCGGCGAAGTATAAGTTCAGGCCAATGAGGGGTCAATATCGCCCAACATCAATTAGGTTATTTATTCATCACGTAGAGAAACAGCGGAATGGCGTCCATGGCCCGGCTGCCTAACGGACAATCCCGGCCATTGCTCGACAAGCAGGGCGACCGCCTGGTCAATTCCAAGAGGAATAACCGGCGGCTTGGGTGGCAGGTGCCACAGTTTTTCCAGTGAAGCGGTGATTTCACCCTGCTCCAGTGCGGGGCGATCAATTTCAAAACAACGCCCATGTTGCCTGAGCCAGGAGACCAGATAGGGTTCTTCCGGCCAGTCCGGGCGGTGTACATAGAGCAGGGGTATGTCGTTACATGCGGCCTCGGTAAAGAGGCCGTAACCTGGCTTGCCGATCACAGCATCACAGCTCCGCAGGATATCCGTAAAGGCCATACCGAGCGTCTCCATGGCGCTCGTTCCGGGGCAGGAAACCTGCCAGGCCGCCGGCACGAGCCAATGTATGTTCGAAGCCCGGGGCCAGCTTGCCACCGGCAAATGCAGGTCAATACCGCCCGAGGTGATAAGTACCAGACGTGTATCGCGCGGCAGGCCCAGTTTTTCGTCGATTTCAGCCCGGCGATTGGCGCCCAGACGGGCCACCGGCCCAATCGTATGCCGGTTTGGCAAATTGGCCATCGGCATTCCCGGCTCGAGTTGCAGAAAAACACCAGCGCGGCGATAGGCGTCCAGCATCTGGGTCTGGATCGAGTCCGACCCCTGAATACCTGGAAAAAAATGTTGGTGGATATCGGCCCAGTTAAGGGAGCACATGGCGCAGGCCGGGATGGCAGCCATGGCCGCCCCCGCCAAGGTCAAGTAAGGGACATTGGCCAGCACAAAATCAGGGGCCAGCCTTTCCAGCGCCTTGGCTTCCTGCCGCACCTGATGGTCCCACTCCCGATGCAGCCGGACATAGGCCGCGGCGCTCTGCGCC
>CAYIQV010000233.1:0-3401 GCA_964365635.1 uncultured Acidiferrobacteraceae bacterium | reverse complement strand
GCTCGCCGGCCGCGGCGCGCACGCGAACCTCGGACAGCAGGTCGTCCACCTGGGTTGCGACCGGCCGCACCTCGATCTCCGGGTCCACCAAGCCGGTCGGGCGCACGACCTGATCCACCACACAACCGTGGGAGTGTTCAAGCTCATAGGGGCCTGGCGTGGCGGAGGTGAAAATCGTCTGCGGCATCAATCGCTCGAACTCGTCGAAGCGCAACGGGCGATTATCGAGCGCCGAGGGCAAACGGAACCCGTATTCCACCAGCGTCTCCTTGCGCGAGCGGTCACCGCGGTACATGCCGCCCAACTGCGGGACCGTGACGTGGGATTCATCGATCACCAGCAGCGCATTTTTCGGCAGATAATCGATCAGCGTGGGCGGCGCTTCGCCCGGCTTGCGGCCGGAGAGATAGCGCGAGTAGTTTTCGATACCCGAGCAATAACCTACCTCGCGCATCATCTCGAGATCGTAGAGCGTGCGCTGCTCCAGACGCTGTGCCTCCACCAGTTTTTCCACTGAACGCAGATGGGCTACCCGTTCACGCAACTCTTCCTTTATAAGGTTAAGGGCATTCAGGATGGTTTCGCGCGGGGTCACGTAATGCGATGAGGGGAAAATAGTAGTACGCGTCAGCCGGTTCGCCACCTCACCCGTCAACGGATCGAATTCAGCCAGCCCTTCGACCTCATCCCCGAACAGCTCGATCCGCACTGCCAGGCTCTCTGACTCCGCCGGAAAGATGTCGATGACATCGCCGCGCACACGGAAAGTGCCGCGATGCAGCTCAACATCGTTACGCGTGTATTGCATTTCCGCGAGCCGTTGCAGGATTTGGCGCTGGCCCATGGTGGTACCCGTGCGCAGGTGCAGGATCATGCTGTGGTAGGCGTCGACGTCACCCAGGCCGTAAATGGCCGAGACCGTGGCCACAATGATCGTATCTTCACGTTCCAGGATGGCCTTGGTGGCGGACAGGCGCATCTGTTCAATCTGCTCGTTGATCGAGGCGTCCTTCTCTATATAGGTATCGCTGGACGGGACATAGGCCTCGGGCTGGTAGTAGTCGTAATACGACACGAAATACTCGACCGCGTTGCGCGGAAAGAAGTCGCGCATTTCAGAATACAACTGGGCCGCCAGGGTCTTGTTGGGGGCGAGCACCAGCGCCGGACGTTGCAGCTGGTCGATGACATTGGCAATGGTGAAAGTCTTGCCGGAACCGGTCACCCCAAGCAGTGTCTGGTAGGCTTCGCCGTTCTCAAGGCCCGCCACCAGCGCCGTTATCGCCTGCGGCTGGTCGCCGGCCGGTGAAAACGGGCTTTTCAATTCAAATTTATGGCTCATGCGCTATCGTTTTTCCGTATACTTGCGGGTATATTACCGCGTTTTTCAACCACTGTTTGCCCGAGGCAACGTTGTTCACCATCCGCTTATCCAGCCGCGTCAACCGCATCAAACCCTCGCCGACGCTTGCCGTGACGAACCGCGCCAAGACACTCAAGGCCCAGGGCAAGGATGTCATCGGACTTGGCGCCGGCGAACCCGATTTCGATACCCCGGAACATATTAAAGAAGCGGCGATCCTCGCGATTCGCGAGGGCTTCACCAAATACACCGCCGTGGATGGCACGCCGGGCCTCAAACAGGCCGTCATCGCCAAATTCAAGCGTGACAACGGGCTCGACTATACACCGGATCAAATACTGGTCTCGGTCGGCGGCAAACAGAGTTTTTTCAATCTGGCGCAGGCATTCCTCGACAAAGACGATGAAGTGGTGATTCCCGCACCCTACTGGGTATCGTATCCGGATATGGTGCTGTTGGCCGATGCCAGCCCGGTGATTGTGACCGCGGGGATCGATCAGTCATTCAAAATCCGGCCTGACCAACTCGATCGCACCATCACGCGCCAGACGAAACTCGTTGTCATCAACAGTCCATCCAACCCGACCGGCGCCGCCTACACGCGCGCCGAGCTGGCGGCGCTGGGCGAAGTGTTGCGCAAGCACCCACAAGTGCTCATCGCCACCGACGACATGTACGAACATATTCTATGGGCGGATGAGCCGTTCAGTAACATCCTCAACGCCTGCCCCGATCTCAAGGACCGCACCATCGTGTTGAATGGCGTCTCCAAAGTTTACGCCATGACCGGATGGCGCATCGGTTATTGCGCCGGCCCGAAACCGCTTATTGCGGCGATGGAAAAAATTCAGTCACAGAGCACGTCCAATCCCACCTCCATCTCGCAGGTCGCCGCCGAAGCGGCGCTGAATGGCGATCAGGGCTGCATCGCGCCGATGGTGCGCGCATTCAGGGAACGGCACGACCGACTCGTCAGCCGGTTGAATCAGGTTCGCGGCGTACGTTGCCTGCCGTCGCAAGGCACCTTCTACGCCTTCCCGGATTTCAGCAAGGCCATTGCCGCGACGGAGGGAATCAATAATGACGTGGAGATGGCCGAGTACATACTCGACAAAGCCGGCGTGGCGCTCGTGCCCGGCTCGGCCTTCGGCGCCGAAGGCCACCTGCGCCTGTCCTATGCCACCTCCATGGAAGTCCTTGAAAAGGCAATGGATCGGCTGGAAAAGCTTCTCGGCAAGGCCTAAGCAACACCCTCCCGCTTTACATCCCTGATTCAGGATTGGCATAATAGTCCAAACAATAAATAAAACTTCCCAATAATCGACACGGTTTGGAACCGTGCACAAAACAACAAGGAAGTGCGAGGGTGGACCGTTGTGACTACTTCACGCATTGTTCAGCGCTTACCGCTACGCTCCGGTTTTTTCCGGACGCAGGCTGGCTATTCCCTGTATGACCTGATCGTCACCTCCGCCGTCGCGGGTACTTTGAGTATCGGTACCGCGGGAATGGTTGGCCTGGTGCAAAACAGCCGCATCACCTCCGAGGCAAACGAGCTAATGGCGCATCTCAGTCTGGCACGCAGTGAGGCAATCAAGCGTGGCTCAGCAATTACGCTTTGTGCCAAGGCAACGGGCGCTGAGTGTCTAGGATCACGCGATTGGCGTAACGGTTGGATAATATTTATGGACATGAATGGCAACGGCAGTCTTGAACCGGGTGAGTCCATACTACGCGTACAAGATACACCGACTATTAACTATCTACAGTTTGGCGCTTGGGGTCCAGGGACTGGCCGTTGGGTCACTTACAAAGCTGACGGCACAACGAAGCAGAATGGTACTTTCACATTCTGCGACAATCGCGGCACAGCCAAGGCAAAAGCAGTTATCCTGCTTGGCACCGGACGTCCGCGAGTCTCTACCCTCAGCGCCAGTAATGAGCCACTGAGCTGCTCCTAGCCCGGTTATCTTGACCCTGACCGCCTTCCGCCTTAACATACGCGGCCTTCGACGTCTTATGGCAAGACGAACGAGCG
>CAYIQV010000232.1:1879-3415 GCA_964365635.1 uncultured Acidiferrobacteraceae bacterium | reverse complement strand
CGTGTGTCGTCACTGTACATGGCGTTCTTTGTGTTTTATCTCGTATGGCATTTCGGCACCGAGCCCGCGCCCACCCATGCCGCCTGGAAAATATGGTTTGCCCAGGGGGCCGTGCGTATCGCCTGGGCGTTGTTCATCCTGAGTGTGCTGCTGCACGCCTGGGTCGGTCTGCGCAGCATCTATATGGACTATCTGCATCCGCTGTGGCTGCGCTTCAGCATCACGCTGCTGACGCTATTCGGCCTCGTGGCGCTGGCCCTGTGGGCGGTTCAAATTCTATGGGACGCGACAACATGAAATCGATCCCGCGTCGCCGTTTTGATTGTCTGGTGATCGGCGCCGGTGGCGGCGGTTTGCGCGCCGCGCTGCAACTCGCCCAGGGCGAAGCGCATGTGGCCGTGGTGTCCAAGGTTTTCCCCACGCGTTCGCACACGGTGGCCGCGCAGGGCGGCATCAATGCCGCGCTCGGCAATGTGCACCCGGATAACTGGCATTGGCACATGTACGACACCGTCAAGGGCAGCGACTACCTTGGCGATCAGGACGCCATCGAATACATGTGCCGTGCCGCGTCGGAACTGATTATCGAGCTCGAACATCACGGCGTGCCGTTCTCGCGGCTTGAGAACGGCCGTATCTATCAGCGTCCGTTCGGCGGCCAGAGCCAGAATTTCGGCGGCGAACAGGCGGCGCGCACCTGTCCCGCGGCCGACCGCACCGGCCACGCGATGTTGCATGCGCTCTATCAGCAGAATCTCAAGGCGCGCACCCACTTCTTCGACGAATTCTTTGTCGTGGATATCCTGATGGATCGGGAAGGCTATGCCTTGGGCGCGCTGGCGCTCGAAATCGAAACCGGCGAGCCGCTGATCATCGAGGCCAGGACCACGCTGATCGCCACCGGCGGCGCGGCGCGCATCTATCGCACCTGCACCAATGCCATGATCAATACCGGGGACGGCATGGCCATGGCGCTGCGTGCCGGCATCCCGTTGCAGGACATGGAGTTCATGCAGTTTCATCCGACCGGCATTGCCGGCATCGGCATTCTGATTTCCGAAGGCGTGCGCGGCGAAGGCGGCTATCTCATCAACAGCGACGGCGAGCGTTTCATGGAGCGTTACGCACCGCAGGCCAAGGATTTGGCCAGCCGCGACGTGGTCAGTCGCGCGATTTACCAGGAGGTCCAGGCCGGGCGCGGCTGCGGACCGAAGAAGGATTACGTGCTGCTCAAGGCCGATCACCTCGGTGCTGACATTATTAAAAAACGTCTTCCCGGTATCCGCGAGTCAGCCATCCGGTTTGCCCACGCCGACCCGATCGAAAAACCCATTCCGGTTTATCCCACGGCCCACTACACGATGGGCGGCATTCCCACCAACCGTTATGGGCAGGTGGTGGCGCCGGTGCACACCGGCCCGGAAGGGGCCGAGCGGGGCATCGCCGAGGCCTGGCACGCCGTGATCCTCGACCTGATGCTGCCCGGCATGGACGGCTTCGAAGTGCTCAAGCGCATTCGCCGTGCGTCCGACGTGC
>CAYIQV010000232.1:0-1869 GCA_964365635.1 uncultured Acidiferrobacteraceae bacterium | reverse complement strand
GGGCAGGTGGTGGCGCCGGTACACACCGGCCCGGAAGAAGCGGTGCCGGGTCTTTATGCCGTGGGTGAATGCGCCTGCGTGTCCGTGCACGGCGCGAACCGGCTGGGTGGTAATTCGCTGCTCGACATCATCGTGTTCGGGCGCGCGGCCGGCAATCACATCCTCGAGTACCTCGCGGAAAATCGCCATCAACGCACTCTGCCATCGGAATCGATCGATCGCGCGGTCGCGCACCTGACGCGCTGGGACCGCCGCGGCGATGGCGAATCGGTGGATATGGTGCGCGAAGAGCTGCGCCACACGATGGAAAAACATTGCGGTGTGTATCGTACGCAGGAAGTGCTCGATGAGGGCGTCAAGAAGGTCACGGCGCTGGAAAAGCGCCTGCAAGACGTGTCGTTGCGCGACCACAGCAAGATATTCAATACCGCGCGCATCGAAGCGTTGGAGCTGGAGAACCTGATGGACGTGGCGCTCGCCACCGTGCATTCCGCCGCGGCCCGCCAGGAATCGCGTGGCGCCCATTCCCGCCTGGACTATCCCAAGCGGGACGACATCCAATGGCTCAAGCACACGCTTTACAGCAAGGCCGGCAACAAGCTCGATTACAAACCGGTGCGCATGAAGCCACTGACCGTAGAGTCATTTCCGCCGAAAGAGCGCGTGTACTGAAAATCAGTACTCTTGGTGGACCAATGATTTGTTGCTTCCGTCGTGTTTTGGTGTGGTACCAAACAGGTTGGCAATTGCGTATAACGGGTTAAACTTATCCCATGCGTTTTTCGATATACCGCTTCAACCCCGAGACCGACGCCAAGCCGCGGATACAGACGTATGAACTGGCGGATGATTCCGGCGCGGTGATGTTGCTCGATGCGCTGTTGCTGCTCAAGGAACAGGACGACACGCTCACTTTCCGTCGTTCCTGCCGCGAAGGGGTGTGTGGTTCGGATGGCATGAACGTCAATGGGCGTAATGCGCTGGCCTGTATCACGCCGCTGGATAGCCTGAGCCAGCCGGTTGAAATCCGCCCACTACCGGGCCTGCCCGTGATCCGCGACCTGATCGTGGACTTGAGCCAGTTCTACACCCAGTACCGTGCCGTGAAGCCGTGGCTTATTAACAACGATCCCGAGCCGGAGATCGAGCGACTGCAGGCGCCGGAGGAGCGCGACAAGCTGGATGGTTTGTACGAATGCATCCTGTGCGCCTGCTGCACCACGTCCTGTCCGTCGTTCTGGTGGAACCCGGATCGGTTCCTCGGTCCTGCGGCGTTGTTGCAGGCTTGGCGTTTTCTCGCCGACAGCCGCGATCAGGCCACCGGTGAACGTCTCGATGGTCTGGAAGATCCATACAAGCTGTTCCGCTGTCACGGCATCATGAATTGCACCGATGTCTGTCCCAAAGGACTTAACCCCACCCGTGCCATCGGCCACATCAAGCAGATGCTGGTCAAGCGCGTTCTCTGATGGATGACCGTCGTCTGGAGCGTCTGCGCTGGCGCTGCCGACGCGGTCTGCTGGAACTGGATGTCATGCTTCAGGATTTTTTGGCGCAGCACTATGCCGGCCTGACGCCACCGGAACAACAGGCCTTCGATCTTCTCCTGGAAACCCCCGACGTGACCCTGCTCGCCTACCTGCAGGGTGATCAGGACCCCTCCGACAAGGAGCTGGTGGAAATTGTCGCAAAAATTCGACAGTAACCTGACGCTTCGGATAAACGCCTCGAAATTACTGGCGGGAATTTTTTTGTTCGTGCATCTGGGCGCGGCGCTGCTGCTTGGCGTGGTGCCGCTCAACGGGGTTATCCGGACCGCGCTGTGGTTGTGTTTGGCATGGAGCCTCTATCATTCACTGCGAGTGCATG
>CAYIQV010000231.1:0-3430 GCA_964365635.1 uncultured Acidiferrobacteraceae bacterium | reverse complement strand
CGATTTTCTGGCGAAGGTGGCGCGGGAAGGAATTGACGCCGCCACGGCCTGAACCCTAGGGTGAGTTTGTCGCACGGACACCCAGATAGGCACATAATGCCTGAGGAGGTGTCCGTGAAATCGGGGGTGCCTCACTCCGTCCCCACATCGTCCAACCAACAGCCAAAGAGAGAGCAATGATTTTGGAATCGCACGACTTTCAAACGCTGCTGGCGGAAGCGGGCATTGAGTTCACGCCTCCGCCCGGCTTCGTGCCCTGTCCAGTGCGTGAAAACAGCGTGTTCCGCTATCAACATGCCGTGCGCTCGCCCTCGGGCGATTTGGAGTTGCGCTACCGAATCGATTCGTTCGCCCGGCTGGCGGCCGAGCGCAAGGCGGCCACTGCAGGGGTGGAAATGCTGGCCAGCGTAAGCCTCGATCAGCTGCACGCCACAAATTTTATGGCCATCGTCTTTAACCTGAGCGGCGGTATGTTTGTGGAACCGACAATATTCAAACCGGAAACTACCACTCTTTTGTATGAAGCAGATTGGAGCGCGCTATGTTTCATGCGCCTCGCCAACAATGACTTTTCTCCAGACTACGACTCGGCATTCGTTCTTGCGATCCACAAGGATGGGGTTGCCGACGTCTATGTCATTGGCTTGTACACTGACATCAGTGGTGCGACTGGGGGTTTTGACAAAAACAACCTCCCTCCTGATGTGAAAAGCAGTCTCGCTCCTACATTGCGCTTTACCTGACTTCGGACTATTTTCCGGCGGAAACTTATGAACACTCTGAAACGCATCGGCAGGATTCTGTTCGTCGCATCGTTGTGCGCGACTGCCTCAGTATTAGCCGCTGTCCCGGACCCGGAATGCGGCGAGCGTGTACCGCTGGCCAAGCTTATCGCCAATCCAGACGCGTATCACGGCAAGGCGTTGTGGGTGGTGGCCCATGTCACGATCGACTTCGAGAACATGACCGCCTGTCCATCCGAAAATGAAACTCAAGCGAAGAGCTGTCTCTGGCTCGACATTGACGATGGTCCCTACAAAACCGATCAGGACTACGCGCGCTACGAGTCGAAGTTGCAGGTATGGAAACGGTTCAATCTCCAGACCGTCGCCGTCCATGCGACGTTCGACAAGACCTTGAAAGGCCATTTCAACATGTGGCCGGCTGGCCTCAGAAACATCACGGAGATGTCGGTGAACCATGGTGGCTGGAGCTTCACTACAAACGCCGCCGTGCCCCGCACCGCCTGCGTGGGCAAGTTGCCGGTACCGAAAGAATCGAGCGCACGACGGTTCGGACTCGGCAATCTGAAACTACGGAACGGGGACTACGATGGGGCCATCGCCGATTTTACTCGTGCCATCGAACTCGATCCGGGTAATAGCGGGCATTACCTGATGCGCGGCAACGCGAAAAAGAGAAAACGCGATTACACTGGCGCGCTTGCCGACTACACGCGCGCGATCGAGTTTGAGCGGGAATATAAGGATGTCATGTACATTGCCCGCGCCGGGGTGAAGGAGCTGACGGGCGATCTCGATGGCGCCATTGCCGACTATACCCGGGCGGTCGAGATCAGCCCGAAGTTCGCCGACGCCTACCACAGTCGCGGTCTCGTGAAACAGAAAAAGGGCGACCCCAAGGGCGCGGCGGCAGACTTGGCGCGAGCCAGGCAGTTAGCACCGGCGCAGTCGCCGCCGTAGCGCTAATCAACTGGCATGTGTCGCTGAAATCAGCCCACGCGAGCTGTGTTACCCAAAGAAAGTACTGCGTACCCAGCCGATCACGGCCAACAATAACAAAAGCCCGGCAAGCAAAATAATCAGCTCAGTCTGGTTTCCAAAGCGTACCGGTTTTGTTTCATGCACAGGCTGCCTTGCTGCTTCGGCCTGGCCGCGCCCGGACATCCTGCGCCAAAGCACCGATACCGCCGGCACAATGGTGACTAACAACGCCAAGAGCACGAACCAGGCCATCACCGGTTCTTCACGAAGGAAGTTCAAAAATTCCATGCATGCTCCACTCTGGCTACGCTTGCTATTTATTAAGAATTGGTTATTTCTGTCGCACGCGGGTTCACGGCCATGCGTTCCGTTGTAACCCGGCAGGGTGCGCTGTGCGCACTGCATTCCGGGGTAGCAGTCAATACCGGGACAGTCGCGCACAACAACGTGGCGAGCAGAATGCTCCCGATGTGTTTCAGCGCGTTAGGGTGCATTCCATGCACCCTTGCTACTCAAAGAACCGTGCCTCGCAATAGGTCTCATCGAAACCGCCTGGGCGAAAGACTTCTATATTTGTCACTTGCCCATTGCGAGCAATGAGCCTCAATCCGGAACGGTAGCAATAAAGATTTCCACCTTCGTACTTTATTCGGCCGCTTCGGTCCGGCACGCCCAATCTTGACCGTATCTCAGACTCGAAGGACCCGACCGCCAAACCTTCGGCGGTGTGGTATTGCGTCGCAGGACTTGAAACCTGCACCGAGTCCACGGCATCCAGCGACATTTTTATCGAAACGCTCAAGCCGGCGTTCCAACTGTAATTTCGCCACCAAGAACCGATGTTGTACGTTTCGGAAGGCTCGCCGAGGGTTTGGCGCAGGTTTCCATGGGCCATGCCCACCGTGATCCTGCCGATGCGCTGGCCGGGAACAATTTGCGTGTCCTGCTTCGCTTGTATGTCCTGTTTTGCTTTTGCGGCCATCTCACTCTTTGCTTCCAGCGCATAAATTTTGTTCTGCGCATCGCGATGTTCCGCATTCCCTGCCGCCACCGAAGCCGTGTAATTCCTGATCGAGGCAATCGCCTCGTCGAATTTTCCTGCTGCCTCCAGCGCAACGGCCAAGTTGAAATACGCATCGCCCCACCACGGCGCAGAGCGCAGTGCGTCACGATAGGCAGCAATCGCGAGCTCATAGCCGGAGCTGTCCTTCGCCTCCTTCTGGAACACATTGCCTTTTACAAAGGCCCGGTTCGCTTCCTCAGAAATCGCCGGAGCTGGCTTGATACTTTTGGCGAGCTTGATGATCTTCTCGCGCAGGGCGTTGTCGTTCGGCGTCTTCTGCAACTGCTGCACCATCTGGTTCAGTTGCTCGCGCGGGGATTGGGCGTAGGCGACAGTCGCCAGCATTAGCACGCTAAAAAACAGAGCCAGTAATTTCATTGTGGGTTTCATGTCGTTCCCCTTTCTTTACGCTTGGATAGCAATGGCGGGTTCCGTTTGGTATTTCAACCAAACTTTCTTACGCCCGCTTTCTTTGCGGCCTTCTGTAAATCTTCGTCGAGTGTGGCCAGTGCGATGCCTTGCCTTAATGCCAGTTCGAGGTAGGAGGCATCGTAAGCGGATAGCTTGTATCGCCGCGCCAGCTGCAGGGAATCGGACAGCGCGTGGGCAGATGTGGCCGTGTCCACCTCGATATCCACGCCTT
>CAYIQV010000230.1:0-3430 GCA_964365635.1 uncultured Acidiferrobacteraceae bacterium | reverse complement strand
GCATCACGGGCTGGTTCGGCTATTTTGCGCGCACCGCCTTCCGGGCACTTGGGTAGACAGTCCCCGTTTCAGCGATTACTCTGTTTCCATGAGAGCCGCCCGCGCTGGAATCAGAATCCTCCCGACAAAACTGCTCACGGCAGCAATGGCATGGGCTGTCTTTCTCACCGGACTGGCTTATGCCGCCAGCACACCCGTGCTCATGATCCTGCAACACACGGAAGCAGACAAACTTGTCGAGACAAAGATAGAAGTAACAGGTGGCAAGGTGCTGTCGCCGGATGCGGGAAAACCACAACAGCGATGGACCATACGTACGGGGGATGTCATCCAATCAGGGGATCAGCCAGCGGACCGCACCGTCCATTTCTACAAAGACACGGGAAGCGAGGGCACTCCGCTTTTCATCGTGAAGGTGCGTTACTTCCAGAACAACGAAGGCCGCTGGGTGCCGAAGTTCCAGTTGAACGAGGAACCACTGGTGGTGCGGCGCGGCGACCGCTGGCTGCCGCTCACCACGACGCAGGGCGTGCCCAACCTGATCGCGCAGACCGGCAACACCCTGCCTAACGCCGAGGGTTATTATCCCTCCCTGGAAGTCGGGCTCACCACCGACGCCCTGGCGATTGATTTTTGGGTCGTGCAATAACCCCGCAGGGTTACTTTCCTTTCTTCAGAAGATCCAAAAACGGCGTGACCAGGTCCATCGGGAACGGGAAGATGATGGTGTGGCTCTTATCGCTGGCCATGCCGGCCATGGTCTGCAGATAGCGCAACTGCAGCGACTGCGGGCTCTTGCTCATCAGGTCCGCCGCCTGCACCAGCTTCTCCGCCGCCTGTAACTCACCCTCCGCATGAATGACCTTGGCGCGCCGCGAGCGTTCGGCTTCGGCCTGCTGGGCGATAGCGCGCACCATGGTGGGGTCGATGTCGATATGCTTGATCTCGACCGCGGTGACCTTGATGCCCCAGGCATCGGTGGCGGCGTCCAGAATCTTCTGGATGTCGGCATTGAGCTTGTCGCGCTCGGCGAGCATCTCGTCGAGCTCATGCTTGCCGAGCACCGAGCGCAGGGTAGTCTGAGCGAGCTGGTTGGTGGCGGAGTAGTAGTCCTCCACCTGGATGATGGCGCGCTGCGGGCCAATGACGCGGAAGAACACCACCGCGTTGACCTTCACCGACACGTTGTCGCGCGAGATCACATCCTGCGGCTTCACATCCATCACGACGATGCGCAGGTCGACCTTCACCATCGTCTGGATGCCGGGCCAGATGACGATCAGGCCCGGTCCCTTGACCTTCCAGAAGCGGCCAAGCATGAACACGACCCCGCGTTCATACTCCCGCAGGATACGGAACGTCGAAAACACCAGCATGGCGATGACAACAAGAATAAAACCCGATGAAATTAATTCCATATTAACTGCCCTCCTGGTTATACGGCTCAACCTTCAATATCAGCCCTTCGATGCCGACGACCTTGATCTTCTGCCCGCGCGTGAGCGCCACGCCCGAACGCGCCTGCCATTCCTCGCTGTGCACGCGCACGCGGCCCTCGCCTTTAAAATCTTCCAGCGCTTCGCCCACGGCGTCCAGCATCTCTTCCCGTCCGCTCACCACGCGCCGGCCGCGCGCCTTCAGCGCCATCACCACGACGCCAATGAAAAATGCCGCGCTGAGTGTCGCCACAGCGGCGATTAGAGGCCAGGCGATGGTATAGCCCTCGACGTCGGTGTCCATGAGGATGATCGAGCCCACGACAAACGCGATGACGCCGCCGATGCCCAGCGCGCCGAAGCTCGGCACGAACGCCTCGGCCACCATGAAGGCCATGCCGAGCAGGATGAGCCCAAGGCCCGCGTAATTGATGGGCAACACTTGGAACGCGTAGAGCGCAAGCAAAAGACAAATCCCGCCGATAACGCCCGGCAACACGTAGCCGGGATTCCACAGCTCGAAGAACAGCCCGTAGATGCCCAGCAGCATGAGGATATAGGCCACGTTCGGATCGGTGATGACCGACAACAGCCGGCTGCGCCAGTCGGGATCGAAGGCCTTGATCTCGATGCCTGTGGTTTTGAGCGTGAGTTCGCGGCCATTCAGGGTCAGCCTGCGCCCATCGAGTTTTTTCAGCAGGTCGGCCATGTCCGTGGCGATGAAATCGGCCACATTGATTTTCACGGCTTCCTCGGCGGAAATACTGGCCGCCTCGCGCACCGCCTTTTCCGCCCACTCCACATTGCGCCCGCGCATCTGCGCGAGACTGCGGATATAGGCGATGGCGTCGTTCATCGCCTTTTCTTCCATACCGGGCTTGGCCGGTTTGTCTTTCTTGCCTTTGGAATCTTTATTGTCTTCCTTCGCGGGCGGCGCTGAACGACCGGGATCGGGCACGCTACCGATCTGCACCGGCGTGGCCGCGCCGACATTGGTCGCGGGCGCCATGACAGCCACATGCGAGGCGAGCAGGATATAGGCGCCGGCGCTGGCGGCGCGGGCGCCGGAAGGGCTGACGAAGGTCACGACCGGAACGGGCGAGGCGATGATGTCCTGAATGATCTTGCGCATGGCGGTATCGAGCCCGCCGGGGGTGTCCATACGCAGAATCACGATTGCGGCGTTGGCGTCCTTCGCCTTTTCCATGCCACGATGCACATAATCGCTCGTCGCCGGCCCGATGGCGCCGCTCACATTCATCAACAGCACCTGCCCCGGCGCAGCCGCCTCAGCGGCGAACAGCAACCACGGCCACGCGGCCAACAACAAAAACAGAGTGCGCAGACGTTTCATGGCTACACCATACCAGAGAATTGAGTTGGGGCAGAACAACAACCACGGCGTTCAAAGGGAATCAGCGGCGCGCGGCGCGGGCCAGGTAGTCGAGGAGAAATTCCAGAATTTCGAAGCGGTTGTAAGCTTCCTGCAGGCTTGCACCCCACACCGTGGCGCCGTGGGAACGCACCAGCAGCGCCGTTACGTCCGGGGAAGTTTTGCGGAAGCGCTTGCGGACTTCCTCGGCGATTTTGGCCACATCCAGAATGTTCTCGAACAGCGGCAGCTCCACCTTCGGGTTCTGCTTCCAGATGTCGAAGCCCTTGATCATCTCGATCGGCGGCAGGCGCAGCGACTTGGCCTTGGGTTTCGTGCGCCCGGACACGAGCGCGGCGTTGACGCTGTGGCCATGCAGGCAAGCGCGTGCCTCGGGAAACCGCTCGTAGAGCACGCGATGGATCGCGGTTTCGGCCGAGGGCCGGTTGTCCGCGTTCGCCTTTTCCACCACCGCGCCATCGCTCACGCGCACCAGCAGAAAATCGTTTTCATCGAGCCGGCCCTTGGGCTTGCCGCTCGCCGTGATCCAGAAATGATTGGCATCTTCGCGCGCGGAAAGATTTCCCGCCGTGCCCTGCATCCAGCCACGTGCATGAAAATC
>CAYIQV010000229.1:0-3437 GCA_964365635.1 uncultured Acidiferrobacteraceae bacterium | reverse complement strand
CCGGTAACCAGACCTCGAGGTCATAGGTCTTGGCGGAGGAGAAACCCATGTCGCCGGTGCATAGCAGCACCACGCGATATGGCAACTCCAGCAACTGCAATACCTTTTCGGCATGGCCGGTCAGCTCGTCATGGGCAGCACAGGAGTCCTGCGAACGCACGATCTGCACCAGCTCGACCTTCTCGAACTGGTGCTGGCGAATCATGCCACGTGTGTCCTTGCCATAGGATCCGGCCTCACTGCGGAAACACGGCGTGTGGCAGACATACTTCCGCGGCATGTCGCCTGCCTCCAGGATCACATCGCGCACAATATTCGTGACGGGAACCTCGGCGGTGGGGATAAGATAATAATTATTCTCGCCCTTGAGGGAGAACAGATCCTGCTCGAACCTGGGTAACTGGCCGGTACCACGCAGACTGTCCGCATTGACCATGTACGGAACGTAGACTTCCGTATAGCCGTGCTCGCGTGTGTGCAGGTCGAGCATGAACTGAATCAGCGCCCGATGCAATCTGGCCAAGGAGCCCTGCATCACTGAAAAGCGCGCCCCCGTGATCTTGGCCGCCACATCGAAGTCCAGCAGGTTGAGCCCCACACCCAGGTCCACATGATCCTTCACCGTGAAATCGAACTTGCGCACAGCGCCCCAGCGCCGGACCTCCTGATTGTCGGCCTCGCTCTTGCCGTCGGGTACACTCGTGTGCGGGATGTTGGGAATCCCGAGTGCAATGTCATTGATGTCGCCCTGGATCTGCTCAAGCTCCGTCTCGGACTGCTTGAGCGCCGCGCCGATCTGCGTCACTTCCTGCATGATGCGCGTGGCATCTTCGCCCTTCGCCTTGGCCTGGCCGATCGCCTTCGATTTGGCATTGCGCTCCGCCTGAAACTGCTGGGCGATGACTTGTACTTTTTTGCGCTTTTCCTCGAGCGCGGTTATTGCCTGGGTGTCCAGCTGGAAACCGCGGCGGTTGAGCTGCCTGGAAATCTCGTCGAGGTTGGAGCGGAGTAATTTTGGGTCGAGCATATATTTTGTTTCTTGTGCAGTTTATTGGTTAGCAATCAAGCTTCGTTGACCTGTGCCGGCTACAACAGGACATGGCCCGGCAGGTTTCTTGAACTGTTTCTCGGCTTCCGTCAGGTAAACCCGCGCCGTCGTCATATCGTCTTATTTCAGAACTGCCTTCCAAAAATAACACCGACCCATGTGGCGCCCAAGCAGAGGATGAGACTCAACAGCGCATTGATGCCAGCCTTGAGATAATCGCCCTGCTCCAGAAGATTAAAGGTCTCAATGGAAAATGCCGAAAATGTAGTGAACCCACCGAGCACGCCGATCAGCAAGGCGGCACGCCACACCGCGTTGTCGCCCATGCGTTCGACGAGCAATACGAACAGGAACCCCATCAAGAGACAACCAGCCACATTGACCGCCAAGGTGCCATAGGGAAACGATCTGCCCGCAAACGAATGCACCCAGGTGGACATCCAGAAACGCAACACACTACCCGCGGCGCCGCCGGCGGCGATGGCTAGGACATGGTTCACGTCACGACACTCCTCGCTTCCGGAAAGGTGTTGTTCTTCTGTCAGCTGGAACTGGCCTTATCATACCAGTACTTTGCCTGCGCCGGGTCGCGCGGCAAACCAAGCAGGCCGTCTTCATAAGCCTTGGCCAGGGATTTCTGAGCTCGCTTCTGGCCATTGGCCGCTGCCTTGCGCAGCCACATGAGCCCCAGGGTCTCGTCCTTCTTCACGCCCAACCCATAGCCATAGCCCACGGCCAGACGGTACTGGCTGTCCACGTGACCCTTCTCGGCCGCCTGGCGATACCACTTCACCGCCGTCGCGAAATCACGGTCAACACCCCGGCCTTTTTCATACAGCCTGCCAATGGCGTATTGCGCATGCACATCTCCCTTGTCCGCCATGGGCTGCCAGATGCGGCGGGCCTTGGCATAGTCACCGGCATCATAGGCGGCGGAAGCCACTTCGTAGCTGTTTGGCGGCGGCGTAGGCTCCACCGCCAGTGCCGGAACCGAAAACAGCCACACAAGAATTCCCAGCGTGTTTAATTTTGTATATCTCATCGCATCACCCCCGTCAGTCTCATTTTGCCAACTTCTCGGCTTTCTTCACATCAGGCTTTGCTGTTTCTGCGTTCGCCTTTCTGTCCAGGCTGCGTAAATGCGCCAGGCGCTCGGCGATTTTTGTCTCCAGCCCGCTTGCGGTCGGAAAATAATACTGCCGCCTGCCTGTCTCCTCCGGAAAATAACGCTCACCGGCCGCATAACCCTCGGACTCATCGTGCGCATAGCGGTAGCCTTCGGCATAGCCCAACTCTTTCATCAATTTAGTCGGCGCATTGCGCAGATGCAGCGGCACCTCCAACGAACCCTGCTCACGCGCATCCTTCATGGCCTTGCCCAGAGCGGTATACACGGCATTGCTCTTGGGGACGCAGGCCATGTAAACAATCGCCTGCGCAATCGCCAACTCTCCCTCCGGGCTGCCAAGCCGTTCCTGCACATCCCAGGCATTGAGGGCCAATGCCAGCGCCCGCGGGTCGGCATTGCCGACGTCTTCCGACGCCATACGCACGACACGCCGTGCGATATACAGCGGGTCGCAACCGCCGTCGATCATGCGCGCGAACCAATATAACGAGGCATCCGGGTCGCTGCCACGGACAGAT
Organism: uncultured Acidiferrobacteraceae bacterium; assembly: GCA_964365635.1. GTDB lineage: Bacteria > Pseudomonadota > Gammaproteobacteria > Acidiferrobacterales > Sulfurifustaceae > Sulfuricaulis. Next base: position 742 of record CAYIQV010000229.1, on the reverse strand, counting down.
TTGTGCAACGCGGAAATCTGGTCGTAGAACGCTTCGCCCCGTTTATCGAAGCGCCGCGTCCCACCGGCCACGACTTCGCTGACCAGGTCTACACCGATAACCAGCTTATCTTCCTGCTTGGTGGCCAGATCCGCCGCCATCTCAAGGAGATTGAGCGCCCGTCGGGCGTCGCCGTCTGCCGCCTGCGCCAGGATAGCGCGCGCGTCATCCGCCACCTCGAGGTGCTGCGCGCCCAGCCCATGCTCCACGTCCACCAGTGCCCGGTCGATCACCTGCCGCACTTCTTCAGGCGTCAGCGCCTTGAGCACGTAAACCCGTGCACGCGACAACAAGGCGTTATTCAGTTCAAACGAAGGGTTCTCGGTGGTGGCGCCGATGAAGGTAAGCGTGCCGTCCTCGACGTAGGGCAAAAAACCGTCCTGCTGCGCCTTGTTGAAACGATGCACTTCGTCCACAAACAACACCGTCGGGCGCCCCTCGGCATGCGCCTGCTTGGCCTCTTCCACGGCGGCGCGTATTTCCTTGACGCCCGCAAAGACCGCCGAGATGGCAATGAAATGAGCCTGGGTGCGCTGTGCGATAAGTTTTGCCAGCGTGGTCTTGCCGGTGCCAGGAGGACCCCAGAAAATCATCGAGTGCAAAATGTTGGCCTCAATGGCCAAGCGCAGGGGTTTCCCCTCAGCCAGCAGGTGCGACTGACCGAAATAATCAGCGAGCTGCTGTGGCCGCATACGGTCGGCCA
>CAYIQV010000228.1:0-3453 GCA_964365635.1 uncultured Acidiferrobacteraceae bacterium | reverse complement strand
TGATTCTGTCGGACTAGATTATTCGGGAAGGGTACTTGTAGGGTGGGCATCGCCCACCACAAGTAGCTCCGATCATTGTCCAATGGTGGGCAGTGCCCACCCTACATTTTCTGACAGATTTATTTTGGAGAAGTATCGGCGAAGGAGGCGATCACCGCCTCGAGATCCAGCGACCGCATCGCCCCCACGGCACACTCCCAGCGCCCTTCCTCGCACAGGCCGCTGATACCGGCATTTTCGTAGGCGTGCCGTGCCGCGTTCAGACAGGCCTCACGCACGGCCTCGGCAAGACGATGATCTATTTCCTGTTTGTGCATCAGATTACCTCCAGCACCATTCTTTCCCCTGCGAAAAGCAACCTTTGACATGCATCAAAGATGTATTTCGATTTGCGGTTAGCATGAACACCGTACCACACCGATACGGTGGAGAAGGAGCCGCTATGAACCTGACAGGGAAAAACCTGACTGAGGCCAAGGAAACGGTGGGCAACCTCCTGGAACAGTTGGGGCTGTCCGCCTATCTCTTCGAAGTCGAACCGCATGAAAACTTCTGGGAAGTGCGTGTGGAATGCGCCCTCGACAGCGGCTGGCAGTCGTCCGTGCTGAACGTGGACGACAACGCCTTGCGCGCCTGTCGCACGGACCGGCATTTCCGTGACCAGATGCTGAACGAGTGGCGCAAGCGTCTCACCGCGCTGGGCTCCGGCTGAGCTGTTCCTCCCCAGTTACCGATTCCGGTGGCATGCAAGGCGACAGCAATGACTGCCGCATCAATAACGATTGACCGTTTGCCAGCATCAATCTTTCCGGCGTTCTTCTTCCTCCTCTCTTCCTTCCGCTGGTCTTGCCTTCTCCTCCAACGGTTCGGCCCAGTCTTCGGATGTCATGTCCGTTTCCGAATAACCGAGATCGTCGCGCACGACCTTGTCCATCGGCCCGGTCCAATCCTCGGGCGGGGCGATGGGCTCGATATCAAGCGCACGCCAGTCATCGAGATCCATCTCATCCACATCGCCGTCGAAATGCTGGATTTCAACCGTGCCACTCTCTTCATCAAGAGCGGTCACGTAGAATTGCTGGCCCTTGTCCAGATGCTGGTACCATTGGGAAACAATGGGCTCCTGATTTGTAGGCATGGCGCACCTCCTTCCTAACGCTCCCGTCCTAAACTGGCAATCTATTAACATTTCGGCATGGGGTCTTTGACGCCTGTCAAAATATCGGCAAATCACCTGTAGTAACGTGCTTTTTTACAAGGATCTCCATTAGCCAAGCCGATGCCTAACGACACACCTGTGATTTTTGCACTTCACGCAAGCCATCCCTTTGGCGAAGACGTGGCGCAGCATCTGGGTACTGCTCTAAGCGCACATGAAGAAAGGGAATTCGAGGACGGTGAACACAAGTCACGCCCTTTGGTAAACGTCCGTGGCCGAGATGTTTTCGTCATACAATCTCTTTATAAGGACACGCAACATAGCGTCAACGACAAGCTGGTGCGGCTGTTTTTTTTCATTGGCGCAGTTAAAGATGCTTCGGCGGCGCATATAACTGCCGTGGTTCCTTATCTCGCCTATGCCCGCAAGGATGCGAAAACCCAGACCCGCGATCCGGTGACCACACGCTATGTGGCACAACTGTTCGAGGCGGTGGGAACCGACCGCGTCATTACCATGGACGTACACAATCTTGCCGCCTTTCAGAATGCCTTCCGTTGCCGCACCGATCATCTGGAAGCCACCAAACTGTTTGTGACGCACTTTGCGTCGCTGCTGAAAGCGGAGCCCCAGATCACGGTGGTGTCGCCGGACATCGGCGGTATGAAGCGGGCCGAGCGTTTCCGTCAAGCGCTGGGCCACAGCTTGAACCGGGAACCGAATGTGGCCTTTCTGGAAAAGGCACGCGCGAAAGGCGTCATGCGCACGGGACGGCTGGTCGGTGATGTTGCCGGTGCCGCCATCATCATTGATGATCTCATCAGCACCGGCGGAACACTGCTGCATGCGGCCGCCGCCTGCCGCGAGAGCGGCGCCAAAAAAGTTTACGCCGCGGCGTCACACGGTATTTTCATCGGCGACGCGAGCCGCCTGCTGGCCGGCACTGAACTGGACCAGGTTGTCGTCACCGACACCATCCCACCCTTCCATCTCGATCCCGAACTCGCCGGGCGTAAACTCACCGTGCTTTCCGCCGCGCCGCTATTTGCCGAAGCGATTCGGCGCATTCACACCAGCGGCTCGCTCGTAGAGCTGTTGGAAACCTGAATGGCGGGTTACGGCAAAAACCGCCTAACCCACCCTAAAAACTTAGAACGTAGCCCGGATGGAATGAAATGGAATCCGGGAATCAAAACATGTTTCCCCGTGTTCCGCTTCGCTTCATACGGGCTATTTGCTAGTTGCTGCAAAACTTCACGGAGGTAGGGTACGTCCCACGCACCAAAATAAAATATGTAGCCCGCATTAGCTGGGGACGTGACTCACTCAAGCCATCCGAACCGATCCGCCGCAAAGTAAAGCAAGGCGAGGTACACAACGCTGGGGTAGAACCAGTCGACTCGGCTCACGGCTACAGTGAGAGCGGTTGCTATGCCGAGCAGGCTCAGGATGGAAAGAAGAATCGCGTCAGCCATTCGAGAAGGTTGCCCGGGACCACTCGTCTTCGGCCCCGTTTCTGGACCCGAGGGTTCCAAATGATCTGGCTGGGAGGGTTCGGTACTCATAGGACTAGTCCTTCTCCTTGGAACTTGTCCTTTTCCCCCCGGCCCCGACAGTTAACAGGCCCGCCCCGGCGACGATCAATTTGTCGGTATCAATGTGAGGCGCCGTGTTTGCTATCCCATCTGAAGCACCGAGAACCAGCAGAAACCCGCCAAAGACCGAACAAAGCCACTTTCGGGCGCCTCCTCTCATGCTGTTTCCTCCACACAAGTCCACGCCGGACAACCTCGAAGCTTGACGAACAGCCGGCATTCCTTAGTTCCTTTCGAAGGCAAAGGATGGCCCTACCTGGATATCTTTTTGCAGAACCATCGGATCGTAGGCGATGATCGTTCGCTCGACTACCTGGTCGTGATTGGCAACCGTCTTCCATCCATCGCTCAGCAGGGCAATACGACGTGTATCCTGTGCTGTCTTCAAGAGCCACAGAGCGCTTCCAATCAGCTCTTCTGGCGTAATGTGAGGTGATTTTCCTGCCATCCTTCGGACGAACTTTTCCGCCTCACCGGAAAGGGACAAGCATAGCCTCAAAGACATGCAATCCTCCTTCTCAGAGCGCGCCGGGTCACCCCACCACAGTTAACGATGATTAAACGATCCAACTACGGGATATTCAATTTTTCTTGCGGCGCGCAAAACCGATCAGTCCGGCCAAGCCCGAACCGAACAACCAGAGGGTTGCGGGTACCGGAACAGTGGACGCGCCGACATCGCCCGAGTGAACGGCCCAG
>CAYIQV010000227.1:0-3469 GCA_964365635.1 uncultured Acidiferrobacteraceae bacterium | reverse complement strand
GGTTACGCAAACTACGCTAACCCGCCCTACATTTAGGCTTAAGTAAGTGCCATTCCACGCCGGCCCCATTTGTTCAGCGCCTTGAGCGCTTCCTTGTGCGCCACCAGTTTACCGGCGTCGGCCTCCGCCAACCCCTTGCGGATGGCCTTGACCTGCCATTCATGCAGCGAGAGAAACTCTTCGATGGCCTGCGCCGCCATGTAGGACTTTGAGCGGTCGGTGGCTTCCGCCAGCGCGGCCAGGCGTTTCGCCACTTCCTCGGAAACCCGTACTGAAATTAATGCCGTTCCTGCCATAAAAACCACCTCGTCGACAAAACTAATATCATCATTCATAGATGATATTTGCTTCACATGTGAAGATAAAGATTTTTTGCACGAAAGGGATTCAAACCAGAATGCGGATGTTCTGCATATTGAATCTGGTGTCTGCCTTGAAATAAAAACCGGGGCCCGACGGCCCCGTCAGCAGATACTGCTTTATGCTTGTTCAACCGTTACAGATGACTTCTGCTTAGAACTTGAGGATATAACCAGCCGAGAAGGCGGTAGCATCCTTGCCGGTGGAAGCCGCCAAGAAGTCACCATGGCCGCCGATGATGCCAGCAGTGTTGAAGGCTGCCGAAGTGTCGTTACCCACCGAGGCGTAGTTGAGGTAGACCACGGCCGTTTTGCTGAGGAGGTGATCCACACCGATCGCCAGCATATCACCGCCGGTGTTGGGGGTGTCGTCCAGCTGGTCGCCATCAAGATAATGGAACTTGAACTTGTTGTTGCCCATTTTCATCGCGGCAACCAGACCCATGGCATCACGATCTCTCCCCGAGATACCGCCGATGTCACTCAGCGATTCCCACAACAGGCCCAGCGTGATGTCGTTGAAGGTATAAGCGCCGACGAGACGGGTACCGGTCGTGTCGTTGTTGGAACCCGTGTTGGCAACTTCATTCCAGGCAGCGCCGAGGAACAGCGGGCCCGCGGACCAGTTCACGCCCAGGCTGGAATCCTTGTTGGCCGCGTTGCCTGCTGTGTCAGTACCAGCACCGGAGGTAGAGCTAGTGTTAGAGCTGTTCTGCACCACTACGTTCAAGCCACCGAAGTTCGGGCTTTCGTAACGGATCATGTTGTTGATGCGGTTATCGTACGCACCGGCGTTGCCGATGAAGTTACGCATATCGCCGACCTGCTCGTTGAAGTTGTCGAACTTGCGGCCGAGATCCTTGTACGGGGTGTCGTGACGTCCGAACTTGACTGTGCCCCAGCTGCCGGCAAAACCCATAAAGGTGTTGCGCAGCGTGCCGCCGAACCCACTACCTTCGTCAATGGTAAAGACGCCAGATTCCGCCTGATAGATGGCCTTGAGACCGCCGCCCAAATCCTCGTCGCCTTTGAAACCGAAGCGCGAGGAGTTGCTGGCCATCATGCCTTCTTCGTTGACGTCGTTGTCGTAACGATCCATCGACATATGCATGTGGCCGTACACTGTTGCGCTCGCTGCATGAGCAGCAACCATCGGTCCCGCGACCAGCGCCATGCCGACAGCTGCCATAAGAATCTTCTTGTTCATGAAATCCTCCTGAAAGGAAGTTGTTGGGGAAAAACTAAAGCGCAGATCAACTGCACTTGCGGTAATTTATAGCAATGGTTTTGTAAATACGCAACTGTTATTTGCACTTCTGCGACACTTATTCATGTTGTTTCTTTTTCACAACAAAAACATTTAACAGGGGAAATTGTGCTCAAATCAATAAATGACTATAGTCATGACCATGGTCACTAATGTCTCCCTACTTCGTTCGTCCGGCCATAAAACACGTCGCCCTACTTCGTTCGTCTGGGCATAATTTTTGATAACAGGAGCCCATCATGTCGCACAAAACCGTCAAGGCCTCCGAGTTCAAGGCGAAATGCCTGCAATTGATGGAGGAGATAAAACAGACCGGGGGAGAAATCATCATCACCAAAAACGGCGAGCCGATAAGCAAGCTGGTGCCCGTGAAACACAAGCCGAAAACCCTGTTCGGCGCGCACCGGGAAAAGATCGTCGTCAAGGGCGACATCGTTTCACCGCTCGATGCCGGATGGGAAGCGCTGCAATGATGCTGCTCGACACCCATGTCCTGGTGTGGCTCGACGCGGGCAGCGACAAACTCGGAAAAGGGGCGCGACGCGCGATCGAATCGGCCTTCGAGGCCGATGAGCTCGCCATATGCTCCATCAGCTTCTGGGAACTCGCGATGTTGCAGCAAAAGGGGCGCATCGCGCTCCCGCCGCTGCGAGCATGGCGCGAGGAATTACTCGACATGGGACTGCGCGAAATCGCGGTGGATGGCGAGATCGGGCTCGGGGCCGCGGAGCTGCAGGATTTTCATCCCGATCCAGCCGACCGGCTGATCGTGGCCGCCGCGATGCGCCGAAATGCCGTACTCGTGTCGGCTGACGCACGCATTCTCGAATGGCAGGCCGGTCTTGCGCGCGTGGATGCGCGATCCTGATACGTAATCATATATCCGCCGCGATGTGTTCAATGAAATCCACGGGTCGCAAACCGTCAGCTCCGTAGGGCGGATTCGGCGCGCAGCGCCAACCCGCCATCCTGAAAGTCTTCCGGCGGTTTGCAGCTTCGCTGCGAAACCGCCCTACGGCCTTGCGCCACTGGTCAAACCCAGGTTGTAGGGCGGTTTCGCGCGCCAGCGCAAACCGCCGTATGATTTACTGAACCCATATCTCCAAACCACTGCTGTGCCCAACTATCGCCGAAACTTTTTGCCGGGCGGCTCATTCTTCTTCACCGTGAATCTGCTCGAGCGGCGCCGGGAGCTGTTGACCGGCCATATTGACCTTCTGCGCGACTCCGTGCGCCGGGTTCGCCGCCTCTATCCTTTTCGCATCGAGGCGTGGGTGGTGTTGCCCGATCACCTGCACTGCGTCTGGACCCTGCCGCCGGGAGATGCCGATTTCGCGGTGCGGTGGCGGTTGATCAAATTGCTCTTCTGCAAGAAGTTGCCGCGCGAGGAACGTCTGTCTGCGGTGCGGCGGAGACGAAACGAGCGCGGGATATGGCAGCGGCGCTACTGGGAGCACACATTGCGCGATGAGAGGGATTTGCAGGCACATGTGGACTATGTGCATATCAACCCCGTGAAACACGGTTTGGTGAAGAGAGCGGCGGATTGGCCGTATTCGACTTTTCACCACTACGTCAAGACGGGAGTTCTTTCCGCAGATTGGGCAGGCGGCAACGAGGAGGCCGTCGCGGCGTCCGGCGAACGAGCGGGAGAAGTATGACGGCATGCGGCGGTTTGCGGCGACGCCGCGAAACCGCCCTACAATCAAGATGTCGTCGTATTTCTCAGATTTTCATCCTGCCCTCAAGTCCAAAAACAGAACGGCCCACCTGAAGTGGGCCGTTCTGTTTTTGGCTGGGGGACTAGGATTCGAACCTAGATAAACAGAGTCAGAGTCTGTTG
>CAYIQV010000226.1:0-3480 GCA_964365635.1 uncultured Acidiferrobacteraceae bacterium | reverse complement strand
CGCAGCCGTGATCGCCCACGCCCTCGACCACCGCGCGCGCCCCGCTGTTGCGCACGGCGAAGCGCTCACCCGCGAGGCCGCGGAAATAGGCCTCGCCAGACGTCGCTCCGTAAAGCGCCACGTTGCCGATGAGGATGTTTTCTTCCGGAACAAAGGTCGACTGACGCGACGGATACACAACGATCTTGCCGCCGGAGAGGCCCTTGCCGATATAGTCGTTGGCATCGCCTTCGAGCGTAAACGACAGGCCCCGGGGGATGAAGGCGCCGAAACTCTGGCCGGCCGAGCCGGTGAAGTGAATGCGGATCGTATCCTCGGGCAGGCCCTCGCCGCCGTAGCGCCGGCTGACCTCGCTGCCCAGGATGGTGCCGACCGTACGATGCACGTTGCGTATCGGCAGGATGATATCCACGGGCTTTTTGGATTCGAGGGTCTCGCGGCACAGCGGCAGAATCGTGGTCATGTCGAGCGACTGCGCCAAGCCATGGTCCTGGGTGGTGACCTGACGGATCGCTACACCAGCCTCAGCATCGGGGCGATACAGGACACGCGAAAAATCGAGACCGCGTGCCTTCCAGTGTTGCACCGCCTTTTTCACGCTGATGAGATCGAGGCGGCCAATCATCTCTTCCATGGTGCGGAACCCCAAGCTCGCCATGAGCTCACGCACCTCCTGGGCAATGAAGCGGAAAAAATTTTCGACATGCTCCGGCTGGCCGCTGAATTTTTTGCGCAGCTCCGGATCCTGTGTGGCAATGCCGACCGGGCAGGTGTTGAGGTGGCACACACGCATCATGACGCAACCCACCACCACGAGCGGCGCCGTCGAGAAGCCGTATTCCTCCGCGCCCATGAGGGCGGCGATCACCACATCGCGGCCGGTCTTCATCTGACCGTCCACCTGCACCACAATGCGGTCGCGCAATTTATTCTGCACCAGCACCTGCTGCGTCTCGGCCAGTCCCAGTTCCCAGGGCAGACCGGCGTGCTTGAGCGAGGTCAGCGGGCTCGCGCCCGTGCCTCCATCAAAGCCGGAGATAAGCACCACGTCGGCATGAGCCTTGGCCACGCCCGCGGCGACGGTGCCGACACCGACCTCGGCCACGAGCTTCACATGGATGCGCGCCCGGGGATTGGCGTTCTTCAGGTCATAAATAAGCTGCGCCAGATCCTCAATCGAATAAATATCGTGGTGCGGTGGCGGCGAAATCAGGCCCACGCCCGGGGTGGAGTAGCGCACGCGCGCGATCCATGGATACACCTTGTGGCCGGGGAGCTGGCCACCCTCGCCGGGCTTGGCCCCCTGCGCCATCTTGATCTGGATGTCGTCGCAGCTGACAAGGTAATGGCTGGTCACGCCGAAACGTCCTGACGCCACCTGCTTGATGCGCGAATTCTTGATGGTGCCGTAACGCTCCGGGTCTTCGCCGCCTTCGCCCGAGTTCGAGCGCCCGCCGATACGGTTCATGGCAATAGCGAGCGTCTCGTGCGCCTCCTGGCTGATGGAGCCGTAGGACATGGCGCCGGTGGCAAAGCGCTTCATGATGGCTTCGATCGGTTCGACTTGCTCGATCGGTATCGGCTTGCCCACGGGCTTCAAATCGAACAAACCGCGCAACGTCGCCAGATGCTGGGCCTGGTCGTCGACGGCACGCGAGTATTTCTTGAAAAGACTATACGAACCGGAACGCGTGGCGTGCTGCAACATCGACACCGTTTCGGGATTGAACAAATGGTATTCGCCGTCACGCCGCCACTGGTATTCACCGCCCCAATCGAGTTCGGGATGAACCACCGGGCGCTCGGGGTAAGCGCGGTGATGCCGCAGCGACACTTCGCGGGCGACCATGTCGATGCCGATACCACCGATGCGCGAAGCGGTCCAGGTAAAATACTTGTCGATAAATTCCTGCGCCAGGCCGATGGCCTCGAAAATCTGGGCGCCACGATACGACTGAATCGTCGAGATGCCCACCTTCGAGAGCACCTTGAGCACGCCTTTGTTCAGCGCCTTGATGTAATTCTTGACCGCCTTCTCATGGTCCGTGCCGCTCAGGAGCCCCTGACGGATCATGTCATCCAGCGTCTCGAAGGCCAGGTACGGGTTGACCGCGCCGGCGCCGTACCCCAGCAACAACGCCAAGTGATGAATTTCACGAGGCTCGCCGGTTTCGATTACCAAGCCGGTTTTCACGCGTGAGCCCGCGCGTACGAGATGGTGATGCACGCCCGCGGTCGCCAGCAGCGCCGGGATCGGTGCGTGTTTCTCATCCACACCACGATCCGAGAGAATGATAAAGGTGTAGCCCTCGGCGATGGCGGCGCTCGCCTTCTGGCACAGTGCCTCCAGCGCCCGCGCCAGACCCGCGCCACCTTCCGCGATCGGGAACAACATCGGCAGCGTCACCGTCTTGAAACCGGCTCTATCAACATGGCTGATCTTGGCGAGTTCGTCGTTGTCGAGCACCGGGGACTTGAGCTTGATTTGACGACAACTCGCCGGGGTCGGATCGAGCAGATTCGCCTCCGGCCCGATGCTGGTCGCCATCTGGGTCACCAGTTCCTCGCGAATGCCATCGAGCGGCGGATTGGTTACTTGGGCGAAGAGCTGCTGGAAATAGTCATACAGCAGCCGTGGTCGGTCGGAAAGAACAGCCAGTGCCGTATCCGTACCCATGGAGCCCACCGGCTCCTCGCCCTTCAGGGCCATGGGCGCCATAAGGATACGCAGGTCCTCATGGGTATAGCCAAAGACCATCTGGCGCTTGAGCACCGTAGCATGGTCCGGCTCCGGCACATGCGGCGGCCTGGGCAGGGTTTCCAGCGGCATGAGGTTCTGCTGCAGCCACTCCTTGTAGGGATGCGCGGTGGCATATTTCTGCTTGAGTTCGGCATCGTCGATGATGCGGCCCTGGGCCGTGTCCACCAGGAAAATACGGCCGGGGTGCAGACGCTCCTTGATGAGCACATTTTCCGGTGGGATGTCGAGCACACCGACCTCGGAGGCCATGACCACGAGGCCGTCCTTGGTGACGTAATAACGTGACGGACGCAACCCATTGCGGTCGAGCACGGCGCCGATCACTGTGCCATCGGTGAAGGCGATCGAAGCCGGGCCGTCCCACGGTTCCATGAGACAACCGTGGTACTCGTAGAAGGCCTTGCGCTCCGCGTCCATAGTCTCGTGCCCGCTCCAGGCCTCGGGAATCATCATGAGCACGGCGTGCGGCAGTTCGCGCCCGGCCATGTGCAAAAACTCAAGCACGTTATCGAACGTGGCGGAGTCGCTGCCGTTTTCCATCACGATCGGCAGGATCTTCTTCAGGTCCTCGCCAAACAGCGGCGATTGGCACAAGGCCTCGCGCGCGCGCATCCAGTTGATGTTGCCGCGCAGTGTGTTGATTTCGCCATTGTGCGCGACGAAGCGGAACGGGTGCGCCAGCGGCCACGACGGGAAGGTGTTGGTCGAAAAACGCGAGT
>CAYIQV010000225.1:0-3497 GCA_964365635.1 uncultured Acidiferrobacteraceae bacterium | reverse complement strand
GGCCATGCCGATGCCGTGCTCGCCGCCAGCATTTTTCACTTCGGCGAATACACGGTCGGCCAGGCCAAGCAGCGCATGGCCGCGGCCGGGATTGAAGTGAGGTTATAAGAGTTTCTGCCGCAAAGACGCAAAGAACGCAAAGACAGCGTTCAAAACGTATTTTGATTAGAACCTATCTCAAAAATACTCTGGCATATATTTCGTAGGGTGGGCATCGCCCACCAACACTGCTTCGTTGACAGTCTGACGGTGGGCGGTGCCCACCCTACATCTATTTTGAGATAGGCTCTACTTAACCTTTGCGCTCTTTGCGCCTTTGCGGTGAAATAGGCTGATCATGACCGACGAATGGCTCAATACAGTGAAATGGAACAGCGACGGGTTGGTGCCGGTTGTCGCCCAGGAGGCGACCAGCGGCAAGGTGCTGACACTCGCGTGGATGAACCGCGAGGCGTTGGCGGCGACGGCGAAAGAAGGGCGGGCGGTGTACTGGTCGCGCTCGCGCCAGAGACTCTGGCGCAAGGGCGAGGAGTCCGGACATGTGCAGACGTTGAAGGGTATTCGCCTCGACTGCGACAATGACGCCGTGCTGCTGTTGGTGGAACAGAAGGGCGGCATCGCCTGTCATACTGGCCGTGAACGCTGTTTTTATCAGGAGTTGCAGGGCGACCGTTGGGTAACGGTGGAGCCGGTACTCAAAAGCGAACAGGAAATCTACGGTAAGAAATAATCATGTCCGATGTGCTCAACAAACTGGCCGCTGTTCTCGAATCGCGCAAGGGCGCCGATCCGCAGAGTTCCTATGTCGCGGGGCTTTATGCCAAGGGCCTCGATGCGATCCTGAAAAAGATCGGCGAAGAGGCGACGGAAACGGTGCTCGCGGCGAAGTCCGGCGACCCCGCGAAAATCGTGCATGAAACGGCCGACCTCTGGTTTCATACGCTGGTCATGCTGGTGCAGACGGGCGTGAAACCGGATGATATCCTAGCTGAACTGGAGCGTCGTTTCGGTACTTCCGGGATCGACGAGAAAGCGGCGCGCCACGGGCACAAGTGAAACGTCGTCCGGGGCGGTTGGAAAAGATTTGATGCATCCTGCCCGGGATTGGGCGAGACGATTTTGCAGTTTGAATTTACGGGAGAACAAGCATGGGCACTTTCAGTATCTGGCATTGGTTGGTGGTGTTGGCCATCGTGTTGCTGATTTTCGGCACCAAGAAACTGCGCAACATTGGCAGCGATCTGGGCGGCGCGATCAAGAACTTCAAGCAGTCCATGAAAGAAGGCGACGATACATCAAAATCGGATTCCGAGGATGCCGCCGAATCCAAAAAGATTTCGGGCGATTCCGGCCGTGTGATCGATGCGGAAGTGACCTCCAAGAAAAAAAACAAGGCCTAAGCCAGCTATTCCGCGCGGACGCGCACGATGTTCGACATCGGCCTCTCTGAGCTCGTGGTGGTTGGCCTTATCGCGCTGCTCGTGCTGGGACCGAAACGATTACCCGAAGCGGCACGGGCGGCGGGCCGATGGGCAGGGCGGGTCAGGCGGTTTGTGGCCGATGTCAAACAGGACCTCGACCACGAGATGCACGATGCGGAACTGACGGAGCTGCGCAAGCTCAAGCAGGAACTGGATCAAACCCGCCAAGTGATGCAGGACACCTCCGGTGAACTTGCCCAGAGCTTTACCGGCATGGCTTCCGCCATCCAGCCGGATGTATCCGGCTCCTCCCCATCTCTCTTGGCGTCGCCATCCACCGCGGATAAACCCGCTGCCCGTGCCAAACGCACCAGGGCAGTAAAGTCCACCAAGAAATCCCGGTCCACAAAGAAACCTCGGCGAGCCAAACGACATGGACGCGCCTGAAGGCAGCCTCATTTCGCACCTGCTGGAGCTGCGCGACCGCCTGCTCTATGCGGTGATCGCCATCGCCGTGGTTTTTTTCGGGTTGTTGCCGTTTAGTGGCAAGGTATACACGCTGGTGGCGAAGCCACTGATGGATGTGCTGCCCGCGGGTGCGAGCATGGTGGCGACGGATGTGGCCTCGCCCTTCCTGACCCCCATCAAGCTGGTGCTGGCCGTCGCCATCGTGGCCACCATCCCTGTTCTGTTGTACCAGTTGTGGGCGTTCGTAGCGCCGGGGCTGTACCGGCATGAACGTCGCCTCATCATGCCATTGCTGGTGTCCAGCACCCTGCTGTTTTATGGCGGCATGGCGTTCGCGTATTTTATTGTTTTCCCCATGGCCTTCGGATTTTTCGTTGACGCGCTGCCACCAGGCGTGACGATGATGACGGATATCAAGTCCTACATGGATTTCGTGTTCTCGATGTTCTTCGCGTTCGGGATCGCGTTTGAAGTGCCGGTCGCGGTGGTGCTGCTCGCGCACATGGGCGTGATCAATCCCGATGCGCTCGCGGGTAAACGTCCCTACGTTATCCTGTGGGCCTTCATTGTGGCGGCGGTGCTCACGCCACCGGATATCTTCTCGCAGTTCTTTCTCGCCGTGCCGATGATCATCCTGTTCGAGATCGGCCTCTTTATCGCCCGCCGCATGAAACGCACCGCTGATGCCGCTACCGAGAACGGCCACCCCACCCTGAGCGATGCCGAGATCGATGCGGAGTTCAAGAAACACGATGAGGCGTTTGCGCCTGACAAGAAGGGCGGCGCTGAATAAATATGCGCAGTTTACTGAGCTGGTTTCTCCTGAAATCGATTGATCTCGGTATGTTGTTAGCCAAGTAGCCCGAATGGAATGAAATGGAATCCGGGAAGCGAAGCGCCTCCCCGCATTTGTGGAGCCCATCCCTGGACTCCATCCTGCGGGCCAGCCTACGGCTGTCCAAAATCGCACCCGGCGATTTTGTCGCTTCGCTGCATGCTGGCTATTTGTCGAAAATAGTCAAAATCCAGATATTAAGGACGCTGTCTATTGGGACTGGTCTGTGACCTAAGTCACTTTGAATGTTGGTATTTAACGAAACTCTAATATTGTCTGCATCCGTCACCGGTCCTTCCTTTGGCAGTAAATATCGCCAGTCCCTTATGAGAACCTCCTGAAGCTGAAGGTTCTTTTCTCCGCAGCACGTCGCCCTTACAGTGCGCGATTCAACCCATTTACTTGAACATCTGCATGAGCTTGATCTGAGTCAAGCATTTTGGTTTTGCGATGCTCAGCAGGAGTTCTGTGATAAATGTTCTTGACGCTGTTTTTAGAAGGGGTGTAGAGTTTCTGTAAAATAGAAACGAGAATTCATATTCTCGGCGACTATAAAAAATCAGTAACAAGAAACAAAACGGCTCAAGCCGAAGCTAGGAGGAGTTTATGGTAACTACCACTCGGGTCCGTGCGTTCGGCTATTTCTTTTTGTCTTTGAGCGCCTGTCTGTCCTCGGACGGTTTATCCAAGCGAAATTCATTTCCCGCAAGGCCAAGGCCGCTAGTGTAGTGTTGCATTCTGTTTAGAACTTAATCGGCTATTGGCCCGGATGA
>CAYIQV010000224.1:2757-3500 GCA_964365635.1 uncultured Acidiferrobacteraceae bacterium | reverse complement strand
TGAAGCTGGTGTCGATGAACCCGAAATAGATCAGCAGAAGACCGATGCCGGTACGGAGCACGCGGTCAAACTTTCCCATGTTGCAGTTAGTGTTGATAGCCATGTCTGAATGCCTCCTGATTCGGTATTACGTTTAAGACCCGACAACTTGGCGCAAATCCTGTGCCATCTCGGCGCTAGTACGCCCGCACAAGATTAACTTTAGCTGATATGGAAGCAAATAAAAGCAGGCAGCGCCGGCGGTTGGCCTATTGAGCTTTGCAGAAATGACATGAGCACAGACTCCCCCTCCCCCTATCCCCCTCCCGCGAGGGTGTACAGAGGGGAGGGGGAATCCTTGTTTTTCCCGCCATGTCAGCTCGATTCGACAGGGGTCCCCTCCTCTCTTGCGGGGGAGGGACTCGACTGCATGGATGCAGGAGGTAGGGCACGCAAGGAGCAGTTGCCGAGGGAGGGGGGGTGTCAAGCATTTATGTGAGTCTCAATAGTGGGGCTGCCGTTTTAGAGGTACGGCGCGTGAAAGAGGGTGTGGGGCAGATTTACCCCTTATCCTACAGTTAGGGCGCTGATTTTCGCCGCGCAGATGAAGTCGTTTTCGGACAGTCCTTTGACGCTGTGCGTGCTGAAACGCACGTGACAGCAGCTGTAACCCACCTCGATATCGGGGTGATGGTCCTCGCGGTGCGCGACCCAAGCCAGCGCATTCACGAACGCCATGGTCTCGTAGTAATTCTTGAATTTGA
>CAYIQV010000224.1:0-2747 GCA_964365635.1 uncultured Acidiferrobacteraceae bacterium | reverse complement strand
TAATTTGAAAGTGCGACTGATCTCGGAAGCGGTCTCGTTCAGCGACCAGCCGGGTGTTTTCTGGATCAGGTCGGCGGCGCGGTCGCGTGGCAGGGGAGGCGTGCCGGGCGCGCAGGATTTGTTCTTGAGGTCTTCCATGACAGACTTCGGCGCTATTTGAATTTGTAATACGTTTCGTTCAGGTATTTCACCAGATCGTTGGTTTGATCCCGGGTGACGTCTCCTTTCATCTGGTGGTCGCAGTTGTTCACCTGGTCCGACAGGGCTTCGAGACTGGTGATGCGCCGGTCCTTGCGTTTGTAAACGCTGTCGGTGTGGCAGGAAACGCAGTTCGCTTCGAGCAGTTTCTTGCCGTTGGCGGAGTTACCGGGAAGGGGCGCGGCTTGTGCCGAGGCGGACAGAACAACAAGAACCGTGAACAGGGTGAATGATTTAGTCATGATGCCTCCTTGTGTGCGGTGTCAGTCTCTACCAGCCAGATGCGCGATGCGCAACGCAGCCGGCGGGTGGGAATCGTAAAAGGCCGAATGCAGCGGGTCGGGCGTCAGGGTGCTCGCATTTTCCTTGTAGAGCTTTACCAGCGCGCTGACGAGATCGCGGGCATCGGTCTGTTCGGCGGCGAAGCTGTCGGCTTCGTATTCATGCCGGCGTGAGCTCCAGGCAAACAGCGGCTGGAGAAAGAAGGTGAAGATCGGACCGGCGATTATGAACAACATGAGAGCGGCATGGGTTGAAGGCTGCGTCATGCCAAGGCCGGAATAGAACCACGGCTGCACCATGAGCCAGCCGAGCAGGGCGAGCCCCACGAGGCTCATGCAGAAGGTGAAGAGCAGGCGTTTGATGACATGGCGGAGTTTGAAGTGGCCCAGCTCGTGCGCAAGCACGGCCTCGATTTCCTTGTCGCCGAGATGCTCGAGCAGCGTGTCGAAAAAGATGATGCGCTTGGCCTTGCCGAA
Source organism: uncultured Acidiferrobacteraceae bacterium (assembly GCA_964365635.1). GTDB lineage: Bacteria > Pseudomonadota > Gammaproteobacteria > Acidiferrobacterales > Sulfurifustaceae > Sulfuricaulis. The sequence continues at coordinate 1,791 of CAYIQV010000224.1, read as the reverse complement.
ACCGGTGAAGTAGGCGTTGCCGTGGGCGCTGCGCTTTGAGCCATCCATGACGAAGATGCCCTTCGAACGGAAGCCGGTGCGCTTGAGCAGAGCCTGAATGCGCTCGCGCGTGGCGCCGCCCTTGAGCGGCGTGAATTTATTGAACAGCGGTGCGATCAGGGCGGGATAGGCCCAGACCATGAGTAGCGTGAAGCTGGTCCACAGCAGCCACACATACACCCACCAGAGGGCGCCGGCCGACTGCATCAGCCACAGGACGGCGAGAACCAGCGGTGTGCCCAGTACCAGCATCAGCAGGGTTTTCTTGATGAGGTCGGCAAAGAACAGCCCCAGCGTGGTCTTGTTGAAGCCGAAGCGATTTTCGAGCACAAAGGTCTGGTAGATGGCGAGCGGCAGGTCAAGCAGGCCCATGATCAGAAACGTGCTCAGCATGAAGGCCGTTCCGGTGGTGAGCCATTCCCAGCCAAACCCGCGCCACAGGCGGTCAAGCCATTCGAGCCCACCACCCACGGTCCAGAGACATAGCAGGGCAACGCCGTAGACGTCCTCGATGCGCCCAAGACGGGTGTGGGCCATGGTGTAGTCGGCGGCCTTCCTGTGATCCTTCAGCGCAATCGTTTTGCGGAAAGCGGCGGGAACGGCTTTGCGGTGCTTGGCCACGTAGCGGATATGGCGCGTGGCCAGCCACAGTTCCGTCAGCAGCGACAGGGCGAGCAGAGACAGAAATATCGTAGTAAAGGTATTCATAGCCTTATATTATGACAGGACGAGCGCAGCAGGGCTTCATTAGATTATCATTAGCATCAATCAACAATGTATTAAATCCGGAGAAAACGCATGGCACAAGCCCCCAGCGGGTCGCAGGACAGTAACGCTCTGATCTGGATAGACCTGGAAATGACAGGGTTAAATTCGGACACCGACAGGATTATCGAAGTCGCCACCATTATTACGGATAGCGAACTGAATATCGTGGCCGAAGGCCCGGTGCTGGCCGTGCATCAGTCCGATGCGCTGCTCGCGGGCATGGACGACTGGAACCAGCGCACCCACGCGGGCACGGGCCTGATCGACCGGGTGAAGCAGTCAACCTGTTCCGAGGCCGAGGCCGAGCGGCTCACGATCGAATTTCTCCAGAAGCATGTGCCGAAAAACAAATCGCCGATGTGCGGCAACAGCATCTGCCAGGACCGGCGTTTTCTGGCGCGCACCATGCCGCAACTCGAGGCGTGGTTCCATTACCGCAATCTGGACGTGAGCTCGATCAAGGAACTCGTCAAACGCTGGAAACCGGGCATTTGTGCCGGGCTGGTGAAGAAAAACACCCACAAGGCTATCGATGACATCCACGAGTCGATCGATGAGCTGAAGTATTACCGGGAACATTTCTTTGTGAAGTAGATAGTAATATCGCAACACCTATTACACTGCGGAGGCTGCCTCACAGCTATGGGGGAAAAATGGCAAAAAATGATCTTTTTGGGCTTGAGCGTGAGTCAAAGATTGAAAAATCTGGTATACGTAAAATTTTCACACCACACAAACCTGTTGAATCAAGCGATTTTTTTTTCGGGCGACAAAAAGAAGTTCAGAAACTTATTGAGCAGCTAAACACACCCGGACAACACTCTCTTTTATATGGTGACAGAGGCGTAGGCAAAAGTTCACTCGCGAATGTAGTGACAGTACTGCTGATGTCTGGCTTGATGAAAAAAGGGAAGCTATATCATAAAAGATGCGATTCTCAAGATACCTTTGCAACGATATTTAGGGAACCTCTCCGAGAGGTTG
>CAYIQV010000223.1:0-3504 GCA_964365635.1 uncultured Acidiferrobacteraceae bacterium | reverse complement strand
GCTTCTCCCGAATACTCCATTTATTCAGTACGGTTTTGCATTGCTTTATACAGCAGCTTTGATAGCGCTGTTGATATGGGGCATAAGGAAGGGTTCGCAGATGGTAAAAATAACCCCGACAGAATACGCCAACAGATCTGCAGACGATGTATTCATCAAAGGACTTGAGGGAACCTCGAATAAATAATTGTGCATCTAAACGCGAAATTGGCTCAAGCAACTGAAGCTAAGGTCTAAATTCATCATGACTGCTGACTCCAAAGGCCGCGACCTATTCATCGTCGATAACAGTGTGTCCGGCTGGACGGGTCTCCGTTACCTGGAGGAATGGACCAGCATCGCTAGGGTCTTCGATATAGCCACCGGATACTTCGAGATCGGCGCACTCCTTAATTTCTGGTCGTGCGGATCACGCATCCGGCAGGGGGCCTTGAGCCGTCGGCTTCTGACACGCAGAGTACAAGGCAACTCAAACAGGCAGGGGAAATCTTCGGCATTCCGCTGCTCGATCACATCATTTTCAACCGGAGCGGATATTTCAGCTTTCTGGAATCGGGAGCACTCTAAGCCAGAGATGGTTCATGATAATAATATTTATAAACAGTATGTTATAAACAATACATGCCAATTAGCAAATTTATGTTACAAAAATCAATCAATTGATATATATTTGCTTACACCTGCCGATAACAAGGAAAACAAGGCCCAATGTCAGAAGCGGTCCGCAGGTTCTTGCTGGAGTTCAAACAGGCAGCGACATCTGGAAGCGGCATAGATCTGGTTCCACGCCAAGGTGTAAAGGAAACCCTTGAGTGGTTAGGGCTTACCAAGCGTGATGTCGAGCAGATTTTGCTCGGATTATCGGTTACCGATTTCTGTAATGGTCCACTACCCGATAAGGATAGGCCCGGCGAACTTTGGGAATTCGGCAAACAGATTGAGGGGCAAGATGTTTACATCAAGCTCAAGATTGCCGGTGTTGCCGGCGTCAAGATCGCCAAGTGCATTTCTTTCCACATTGCAATGCATCCCCTGAAGTATCCACACAGGAAATGATCAAGCCGCAAGACTCATTTGAGGAGCGTGTGACATGAAAGCCATCTGCCCGAATTGCGAGAAGGAAACCGAGATCGCGTTGATCCGCGGCAAGGAGACCGTGCGCGTGCGCGGTGAGCCTGTGGAAGTAGCCACCGAGTACTCCAAGTGTGCGGAGTGCGGTGAAGAGTTTGAGAACACCCGCGGTTACGACTCATTAGAGGCTGCATACCGCGAGTATCGGCGGCAACATAACCTGCTGCAGCCAGAAGACATCCAAGGTTGGCGAAAGCGATATGGGGTCACCCAGAAAGAACTGAGCCAACTTCTTGGCTGGGGTGATGCGACGCTTAGTCGATACGAGAACGGCGCGCTCCAGTCGGAAGCCAATGAGAAGATGCTGCGATTGGTGATGGAGCCCCACAACCTGTTGAAGCTCATTGAAGAAAGCCCTGGCGCACTGCCGGCCGACAAACATCGCCGCCTCGTGAAAGAGCTTGGCGCTGCGGAAGCGGAGGCTTGCTCGTTTGAGCGAGTAATGGAAGAACGGTTCGCGAATTATGAACTGGACGAGTTCAGTGGCTATCGAAGATTCGACCTGCAGCGGCTCTTTAATGCAATTTTATTCCTGTGTCGCGGCGGGCAACTAAAGACAAAATTGAACAAGCTGCTGTTCTATGCCGACTTCAAGCACTTTAAGGAGTACACCATCTCATTGACGGGCGTTCACTATGTGCATCTCCAGCTCGGTCCAGTGCCGATCAATTACGAGTTCTTCTTCGCTGAGTTGATCAACGAAGGATTCCTGGAAGTCGATGAGATTCTCGTAGGACCGTATTGGGGTGAGAACTACCTGACAAAAAGGGAACCCGATCTTACGATCTTTTCTGATAGTGAGATAAAGGTCCTTGCCGATGTTAAGGATTATTTTCGGAGTTTCACCTCAAGCCAAATAAAAGACTTTTCGCACAAAGAGCGCGGCTATCTAGAGACCATGGCTGGACAGCCAATCACGTATCGGTTCGCACAAGATCTTCAGATCTAAGGCCAACTCAACTCGAGCGAGTCAGTCGAAAAGATGTTCAAGAACTATTTCGTGATGAGTTGTTGGCAGTACTTCCGAAACTGCCCGACCACCAGCCAGGGATGTCACCGACATTTCCCGCGCTGCTTCAGAACCACCTGAACAGCCAGTATTTCTCGTAGGCAATCTTGCCCCAATGCCGCCTGAGACTGGGCGGATGGAGGGCCACCTGCGGTTTCGGCTCGGCGTAGAAGTTGCCACTGCCGAAACCGGCGCGGCCATCGCCGATTTCAACAAAGCATGCACCGTGTCCCTGGAATGTTTGTTCTTCGCCTTGACCGCTGACAGCGCGTGCGATGTTGTGCGCGACGACCTCGGCCTCTGCGTGGGCGAATACACCGGCCTTGGGCAAAGGCTTGCCCATGGCCAGTGGAATGCCGGTAACATCGCCGATCGCGTACACGCCGGGAAACTTTGTCTCCAACGTGTTTCGGTTCACAGGCACCCAGCCGCTTTCGCCACAGAGGCCGGCTTCACGCACGACTTTCGGGGCGCGATGGGGTGGCACGTAAGCCAACAGATCGAATTTTGCTGTTGTGCTATTGGCAAAGTAAATCTGCCGTTCTTGCGGATCGACTTTGGCGACCGCATGTTCGGGGTGGTAGGCGATGCCTTTGCTTTCCACCATCTGCCGCAGCATGGCGGAAACCTCCGGGCCGGCTGTGCTCATGGGTCCGGGTTCGGGCGAGTAGACCGCGACGGTTACGCGCTCGCGCAATCCACGTTGACGCAAGTCGGATTCCAGCAGCATCGCGGCCTCATACGGCGCCGCCGGGCACTTGAAAGGAGCGCCGCTCACGAGCACGACCAACCGCCCTGCGTGCAGATTGAGGCGCGCATCGCGTAGTGTTTCCGCGCCCGCGAGGGTATAGAAGTTGTGTCCGGCTTCGCTCAGTCCAGGAATCATTTCGGGCGCAAGTTCCGCTCCGAGCGCGATCACCAGATAATCGCCCGTCAATTCATTTCCGTTTATCACCACCGCGTGCCTGGTGGGGTCAACGCGTTCGATGTTTCCCCGGACCACCTCGATGCCCCGTTTCTGGAGTGCATCGAGTGGGCGCGAAATGTCCGCCGGCGTGCGGCTTCCGGTCATGAGCCACAGCAGGGACGGCTGGAACACATGGCGCTCCTCGCGCTCCACCAGCACTCCGCGATGCGCGCGCGGCAATGCCTTGCGCAGCAGACTCGCGGCCACGATACCGCCGATACCGCCGCCCAGTATCAGTATGGTTTTACTCTGCATCGTTCATGCCTCCGTCTTGTCTATTCTCATTACAGCACCCGCAGCAACCAGTTGCCCGCCACGGCCAAAACCGCCGCAACCGGCAACGTCACCAGCCAGCCAAACAGAATCATCTTGATGGCGTCGTTCTCCCGCGGCGTCT
>CAYIQV010000222.1:0-3529 GCA_964365635.1 uncultured Acidiferrobacteraceae bacterium | reverse complement strand
GACGGCAATCTGCACCCGCTGATTCTCTACGACGCCAACAAGCCCGGCGAATTGATAAATGCCGAAGAGCTGGGCGGCAAGATTCTGGAGCTGTGCGTGGCCGTGGGCGGAACCATCACCGGCGAGCACGGCGTGGGCGTGGAGAAGATCAACCAGATGTGCGTGCAGTTCACCAAGGAAGAGCTGACGCAGTTTCATGCCTTGAAGGCGGCATTTGATCCCAAGGGTTTGCTCAACCCTGGCAAGGCCGTGCCGACGCTTTCGCGCTGCGCCGAATTCGGACGCATGCACGTGCATGGCGGCAAGCTCGTTTATCCCGATCTCGAAAGGTTTTGAGACGTAGGGTGGGCACTGCCCACCCTACATTAAAGAGAACTGAATGCCAGTGACACATGATAACGACATCTCGAAGCAACTTGCCGAAACGGTAAAAGCGGCGGCAATTGCGCGCACGCCGCTCTCGATTGCCGGCGGTGGCACGAAACGTTTTTACACCGGCGCGATGCAAGGCGAACGGCTCGATGTCACCGGCCACCGCGGCATTACGGCCTACGAACCCACGGAGCTTGTCATCACGGCCCGCGCCGGCACACCGCTCGCCGAGATTGAAACGGCGCTGGCGGAAAAAGGACAAATGCTCGGCTTCGAGCCGCCCCACTTCGGCGAAGCCGCCACGCTCGGCGGCACCATTGCCTGCGGCCTCTCCGGCCCGCGTCGGCCCTATGCCGGGTCAGCGCGCGATTTTGTCCTCGGCGCCACGATCATCAATGGCAAGGGAGAAATCCTGCGTTTCGGCGGACAGGTGATGAAAAATGTCGCGGGTTTCGATGTCTCGCGCCTCATGGTCGGCGCGTTGGGCACGCTCGGCGTGCTGCTCGACATTTCGCTCAAGGTGCTGCCCAAGCAGGCGCAGGAGATGACCCTTGCCTTCGAGTTGCCGTCCGCCAAAGCCATCACCACCATGAACACCTGGGCCGGCACGCCGCTGCCGGTCTCCGGGGCCTGCCACGTGGGCGACACCTTATATATACGGCTTTCCGGTACTGCCCTCGGCGTGCGCGCCGCGCACACCAAACTCGGCGGCGAGCCGGTGGAAAAAGGCGATCAATTCTGGCGCGAAGTGCGCGAACATAAACAGGACTTCTTTCACGATGGCGCGGCGCTGTGGCGGCTTTCGGTGCCGCCAGTGACCGTGCCGATGAATCTTCCCGGAAAATGGTTCATCGACTGGGGCGGCGCGCAGCGCTGGCTCAAGTCGGGTTCACCGGCGGCGGAAATTCAGCGCGCGGCCGAGACGGCGGGTGGACACGCACGGCCCTTTACCGATGCACTGCCTAATCAGGTTTTTTCCGCGCCTTCCGGTTCGGTCCTGGCGCAACTGCAGCACCGCATCAAACAGTCCTTTGATCCCATGGGTGTACTCAATACCGCCATCCGTCCATAAACCCAGAGTAACAATCCTGAAGGAGGCAATATGCATGTTCCCCAGATGAACATCCCCGGAAAACCCCTGGCGCTGTTTGAGGAGTTCAAGAACTTCGCGCTCAAGGGCAACGTCATCGACCTCGCCGTCGGTGTCATCATCGGCGCGGCCTTCGGCAAGATCGTCGATTCGCTGGTCAAACACATCATCATGCCCACCGTCGGCGTGCTGCTGCCGGGTGAGCAAGGCTATCTCGGCTGGATGCTCGTCATCAATGGCAAGGATATTCCCTACGGCCTTTTCATCGGCGAGATGGTGAATTTCGTCATCGTGGCGTTTGCGTTGTATCTCTTCATCGTCAAATTCCTCGGATTTGTCATGAAGGCGAAGAAGGCCGAAGCCGCCACCACACCGCCCGCTCCGACGAAGGATCAGGAACTGCTTGGCGAGATTCGTGACTTGCTGCGTAAAAAGTGAATCAGCCGGTAAAATGGATCCTTTAGTTTTCGGACTATCGAGTTCAAGGATCGCCATAAATCAGCAACTGAAAGGAGAACGCCATGTCTAGTGTCGGTTATCACGAACCCGTTGAGGAGCTGTCCGATGAAACGCGCGACATGCACCGTGCCATCGTGTCGTTGATGGAAGAACTGGAAGCCGTTGACTGGTACAACCAGCGTGCCGATGCGTGCAAGGATAAAGAACTTAAGGCCATCCTTGCACACAACCGTGACGAGGAAAAAGAACATGCTTCGATGGTGCTGGAGTGGATCCGGCGCAAGGATCCGACGTTCTCCAAGGAACTGAAGGACTACTTGTTCACCGAGAAGCCCATTGCCCATATGTGAGCATGCCTAACGTTAGGTCGAACGGACGGGCCACCATCATTCACCCCGTGCTGGCCCGCCGTTCACCACGACGTTAGCAAGTAGCCCGTATGAAGCGAAGCGCAATACGGGAAACCATTTAAGATCCCCGGATTCCATTTCATTCCATCCGGGCTACATGTACTAATTCACCATCCATTCCAGCCTGTACTTCGATTGCACCAGATGAAATGGTGGTTTGCAGCAGACGCAACGCTGTTTTAATATCGGTGGCGCCGCGCTTCCGCGCCGAGCGTCACCGAGAACAGCGAGGGAACATGAACCGTTTCAGCACCATTGAGCAGTTGATCGCCGTCGGCCGCAGCCCGGACATCGCTATCGCCGCCGTCGGTTGCCCCCCGCTGAACTACGATGGACTGCGCGCGCACGTGCGGCAGACTGCGGCCGCGCTCAACCGGCTCGGCGTCGGCCGCAACGACCGTGTGGCGCTGGTGCTGCCCAACGGCCCGGAGATGGCCATCGCCTTTGTGGCCGTAGCCGCCGGGGCCACCGCGGCGGCGCTCAACCCGGCCTACCGCGCCGACGAATTCGAGTTCTACCTTTCTGACCTCAAAGCCAAGGTTCTGGTCGTCGAGCGTGGCAGCAGCTCGCCCGCGCTCGGTGTCGCGGCCAAGCTCAAGATTCCCGTCGTCGAGGCTGTGCGTGCCGCCACCGACCCCGCCGGCGTATTCGAACTCGTCCCGGTCGCGGGCGGCGCCACGGGCGGCAAGCCCGCCTCCGGTGGTTTTGCGGGCCAGGACGACACGGCGCTGGTGCTGCATACATCCGGCACCACCTCGCGCCCCAAAATCGTGCCGCTGTCCCAGAGTAATGTCTGCGCCTCGGCCGGCCATATCCGCGACATCCTGAGCCTGACACCCGCCGACCGCGGGCTCAGCATCATGCCACTGTTTCATATCCACGGCCTCATCGGCTCGGTACTGTCCACGCTCTGTGCCGGCGGCAGCGTCTTCTGCACACCCGGCTTCAACGCCCTCAAGTTTTTTGCCTGGATGGACGAGTGCAAGCCGACCTGGTACACGGCGGTGCCCACCATGCACCAGGCGATTCTCGCGCGCGCCGCAAACAACCGCGAGGTCATCGCGCGCTATCCGCTGCGCTTCATCCGCTCTTCCTCGTCTTCGCTGCCACCGCAGGTGCTGCACGAATTAGAAAAGGTCTTCAACGCGCCGGTCATCGAATCCTACGGCATGACCGAGGCCTCGCATCAGATGACCAG
>CAYIQV010000221.1:0-3543 GCA_964365635.1 uncultured Acidiferrobacteraceae bacterium | reverse complement strand
CATTGACCCACCATCGTGCCATAGGCGTCCGCCACTGCCAGTACGCGCGCCAGATACGGCGTCTCGCCGCCCTTGAGACCGTCCGGATAGCCACCACCGTCGTAACGTTCGTGGTGATGACGCACGAGGGGCGCGATATGCCGCAAGGCTGGCACCTGTGCCAGATAATCGGCGGCGGTGGCGGAATGTTGCCTGATCAAGTCCCATTCCTGCGGCGATAACGGGCCGCGTTTGTTCAGCACCGCGTCGGGAATGACGATCATGCCCACGTCATGGAGTTGGCTGGCAAGACGCAGGTTTTCCCGATCCGACGGGGAAAGACCCAACGACTCCGCCAATTGTTCCGCGGTCTGCTGCACAATATGCGTGTGGTTCTGGAAGAACGCACCCTTCGAGGACATGGCCGTCACGATAGGCTGAATGTTTTCCAGACTCTGTTTCAGCAGCTCCACGATGTGCGCCGGTTTTTCCTCCAGCAGAACCTTGAGAATCTCGCGGTAGAGACAGACACGGTTTCTTCCTTCCTGCTTCGCCGTGTACAACGCCTGGTCGGCGTGTGCCAGAAGTATCTCGGCCGTATCGCCACAAAGCGGATAACAGGCGATGCCCAAGCTTGCCGTCACACCGATCTCCTGTCCTTCGGGCAACCGGATGAGCTCCGTCGCCACCGCCCGGCGTATGCGCTCGGCAACCAGCTTGGAGCCGACCATATCCGTCTCCGGCAGGATGAACACAAATTCCTCGCCGCCATAACGCGCCGCGAGATCCATCTGCCGCAGCTGGCTCCTCAGCAATTGCCCCAGCGATTGCAGCACCTTGTCGCCGGCGGGGTGCCCATGGGTGTCGTTAACGCGCTTGAAATCGTCGATGTCCAGCATCAGCAGCGACAGCGGCTTGGCGTAGCGCGCCGCGCGCAGAATTTCCTCGGCCAGGCGCTCATCGAACAGCCGGCGGTTACGCAGACCGGTCAGCTTGTCGGTGACGGCGAGATCCTGCATCCGTTCGTGCAGCCGCACATTTTCGATGGCGCCGGCCGCGAGGTAGGCAAAGGTATTCAGAATTTCGGATTCATCCGGCAGGAAGTAATCGCGGTCCCTGCGGTAGAAGTAAATCACGCCCAACCGGCTGGCGTGGCTCGTAAGCGGCAGGCAGATGAACGACTGGATGCCCTCCGCGTCCGTCAGCTTGCTCAGTTTGTGTTTGGTCTCGGGCCGGTCGTTGCTGAGGATGTAGATGCCAGTAGTAGTAGTAGTAGTAGTAGTAAAAGCCTCATCGGCCAAGCCACCGGGGCGGAAAGACATGTTCTTGACAAAATGGTCCGACAGGCCTTGCGTGACCCATTCCTTGAAGCGGTTCGTCTCCTGATCGTAAAAGGCGATACAGGCCGCCTGCGCGCCGGTCAACTGCATGCCGCGGTTCATGATTTCATCCAACAACTCGCGCAACGATTGCTTTGAGGTGAGATGAACGGCGATCTCGTTCAGCGCCACGATGCGCGAGGTTTTTTCACCGACGGCCGCCACCATGCGGTTGAAGGTGTCGGCCAGTTCGCCGATTTCATCGCGGGAGGAAACCACGACACGCCTGTCGTAGGCGCCGGCGGCGATGGAACGTGTTCCTTCCGTTAACCGCCGCAGCGGCAGAGTCACGACATAACGGGCCATGGCAAAGCCGGCCACACCGAGGAGCAGGGTCAATCCGAGAACGACGGCCTGAAAAATGGCGAGCCCGCGAGAATCCTCGACGATATCCAACTCCATCAGCTGCACCACCTCCTCCAGATGCCGCAAGTGCCCGGGAACCTGGGCCTCGAAGCGGGCCAAGGTTGCCAACGCCGCTTGAGGGTTCGACGGATCGAATGCCAGCAGCAGCGGCTTCAGTTCTCTGTCCCAGTGGTGACGTGCGATGGAAACGGCTTCCCGAAATTTTTCGTACTTCGCCAACTTACCGGCCAGGGCGTCAAGGAGATCGGACTCGGCGTCGTAGTCGGCAAGAACGCCATCCACGATCTTGCGCTCCTCGCTCGGCCAGGCCCGAAATTCCATGGCCTCGTGCGCGAGATACAACAGCTGATACGTGCGCATGCGCTGCTTGCCGGCCTCACTGATGGCAGCGCTCTCTTCACCTACATGCAGAACGCCGAATATACCGACGCCGAGCTGAAGCACCTGCAACGCCAGAAACCCGGCCAACAGGAGCGTGAATTTGCGCGTCAGTGTCCGGCTAAACCAATTCATGATCTCGGTTCCTTAAATTGGAAAACTCCTTCTCCCTCCGGGAGAAGGTTGGGATGAGGGGATAATACATTCATGTGTTTACTCCCCTCACCCTAGCCCTCTCCCGGAGGGAGAGGGGATTTTCAGGGGTTCCCTTAAGTTTAGTAGGCTATTTCTTATGTTGCAGCGCCCGGCGGCGACGCCGTATCAGATTGATCAGCCAGAACAGGACCCCCGCCACCATGAGGGCGACCAGCACATAAATTTCATAGCGCTTGAAATCCTCCAGGAACAGCCGGAACGCCTCGCCGAAAAGAAAGCCCGCATAACCGAATGAGATGGCCCACACGATCGCACCGATCAGGTTGAGCGTAAAAAAGCGCGTCCGTGAAATTTGCGCCGCGCCCACGGCAAACGGGGTCACGTTGCGCAGGCCATAAAAGAACCGGAAGCTAAGAATGAGCAGGTTCTTGTGGCGATGCAAATGCTTGTAAACCTTTTGCGCGCTCTCCTGCCAGGAGAGGCGCTTGGCAATAATTTTTGGGCCGAAATGGCGACCGATATAGAAATAGAGCTGGTCACCGGTAAAACTCCCCGCAAGACCGGAGGCAATCACCCACGGCAGTTCGAGATAGCCCAGGTGCGCGGCAAACCCGCCGAGGATCAGGATGGTCTCTCCTTCGAGAAAGGTTCCGATCAGGATGGCGAGATAACCGTAGGTGGAGATCAGTTCGGCCAGCGAATCAAGTGACATGAGGTGTGCGCCAGCAATACGATAGTTTTGGTTTGCGCATCCGCAACCATGAAAAAGCCCCGTGGAGCAACGGGGCCTGAATGAGTGTTCTGAATATTCTTACCTGCGAACCCGTGCGATCAGCCGGGAATAACGCGCGTGGCCTGCTTGCCCTTCGGTCCCTGCGCATGCTCAAACTCGACCTTCTGTCCTTCATTCAGGCTTTTGTACCCGTCTCCTTCGATGGTGGAGAAATGCACAAACACATCTTCACTGCCGTCGCTCGGAGTGATAAAACCGTAACCCTTCGCGTTGTTGAACCACTTCACCGTTCCCGTTTGCATACCTACCTCTTTATTTGTTGCCAGGATACCAATGACCGTCCGCCCTCCGTGCTGCCGCGAACGAAAAACATCCTACGTGAAGTTCCTGGCCAAAACAATCTTATGCGTGGCCAAGAAAAACTCTCAGCCCCGCCGGGAGTGGGACTGGCCGAACGGATAATATGCTGATTTTATTAGAACCTATCTAACTAATACATGTAGGGTGGGCACCGCCCACCGTCAGACTGCCAACGAAGCCGTGCTGGTGGGC
>CAYIQV010000220.1:0-3546 GCA_964365635.1 uncultured Acidiferrobacteraceae bacterium | reverse complement strand
GGTCTCGATACAAGGCGACACCAAGGTCAAATCGGACAAAGCGCCGGCCGGTGAATCCGCCAAACAAGCCCCCGTGGCGGAACGCCCTGCACCGACTGCCACCAAGGGCGCCACGGTGAATTCGTCTCCGACAACCGCCCCGCTGACGTTATAAACGGCGAGTCCGCCGGCGTCGTGCCTCTTTGGGGTCGGCAATTAACGGACGATAAATCTCAATCCGGTCATCGTTGTGAACGCTGTCTCCCAGACGGGCGACTTCACCGAAAATCCCGACGCTCGCGTGCTTCAGATCGATCTCGGGGAAACGCGCCAGAATCCCCGATTGTTGAATCACTTCTTCGACCGTGGCCACCGCGGGCACATGCAGCTCGATAACCACCTGTTGCGCCGGCGTGGCATACGCCACCTCGACACGCGCCGAACCCGCTGCACTCATGCCGGCTTACCGTACAACGCTACGGCGCGTTGATGGAAACTGTCGACAAGTTGATTGGCAATATTGGTGAACACCGGCGTGAGCACCACACCCACCACCCGGTTCGCCACCTCAAATTCAAGATCAAGTGAAATCTTGCTGGCCTCGTCATCGAGAGCATCGAACTGCCAGAAACCCTGCAAATACTTGAAGGGACCTTCGAGCAGGCGCATCTCGATGATCTTGTCACTCTGCATCAGGTTGCGCGTGGTAAAGGTTTTGTGCACGCCGCTGTAGGCGATGTCGATGGCGGCGATAACCTCGTCACCCTCCGCCGACACCACACGCGCGCCACTGCACCAGGGGAGGAATTTCGAATAGGAAGGAATATCCGCCACCAACGAAAACATCTGATGCGCGCTGTAAGGCACCAGGGCCGAACGATTGATGGAGGTCATGCGAACAGCAAGGGAAGACTGATGAGCACAATAACAAGCAACACCGGAATCACCACCCGCATCAGCCATAACCACGCATCGTGCAGACAGGGCGAATCCAGCGCCAGTTCTCCGCGCGTGGTGTCGGGCTTAAGCACCCAGCCCGCAAACAGCGCAATCAGGATGCCCGAAAGCGGCAATAACACCTGGGCCGTCACCGCCTGCAGGATGTCAAAGAAACCAAGTTTTTTTACGACCCCGAGCAGCTTGAACGAAAATGCCCAACTGTTGAACGAGAGCATGGAAACCAGACCCAGGGCCCAGGCCGCGATACCGCATACCAGCGCTGACTTGAGCGCGCTCATGGCAAAACGCTCGCCAAACCAGGCCATCACCGGTTCCGCCAGGGCGATCGCCGAGACCCAGGCAACCGTGACCAGCAGGGCAAAAAATATCGTCGCAAAAAACTGGCCATAAGGGAGATGATCGAACGCCAACGGCAAAGACTGGAACACGAGCGTCGGTCCCGAGGTCAGATCGATGCCACCAGCGAACAACACGGAAAAAATGATCAGCGAGGCAACAATGCCCACCAGCGTATCGACACCAACGACATACAGCGACAAGCGGGGGATTTGTGTCCCGCTTCCCAGGTAGGCGCCGTACATCAACATGGCGCCCGCCCCCAGTCCCAAGCTGAAAAAGGCATGGCCCATCGCCGACAGCACACCGAGCCCGGAAAGTTTGGAGAAATCCGGCATGAACAAAAGCTCGGTAGCCTGCGCAAAACCATCGGTCGTCGCGGCATAGATCAGCAGGATCATCAGCATTCCGGCCAGCAACGGCATCGCATAGCGCATCACCTTCTCGACCCCGTGGCGCACGCCATTTCCTGCCGCCACCATGGTCGCGGTCATGAAGAACGTATGCCAGAACAATTGTTTCTCGGGATCCTTCACCAGCTGCGCGAACTGGCCATTCATGCCGTCTGCGGTCAGGCCGATGAATACCCCGGACGCGGAGCGCAGGGTATAGGCGATGGTCCAACCGGCGATCACGCTCAGGTAGGAAAGAATCAGAAAGACGCTGAGCACCCCCATCCACCCAACCAAAGTCCAGTTGGAGTCCGCGCGCACACGCGTGGCCAGATCGCGGAAAACACCGATCGGCGACCCGCGGCCCATGCGCCCCAGCATCAGCTCGGTCATCATCAAGGGCAGCCCGATCAGCAGCACGCACAGCAGGTAAACGACCAGAAAAGCGCCGCCACCGAATTGGGCCACCAGCGAAGGAAACTGCCAGAAATTGTTAAAGCCAATCGCCGCGCCGCTGGCCGCGAGGATGAACATCCATGGCGACGACCAGCGCTCGTGCACGGGCTTGCGCACGGCGCGTGCCGATTCCATGCGTGCAGCGGACTTGTGGGATGTTGGAGTCATTTTCGAATGCGGCGTGGATGGTCCCGGCTCAACCTGGTGTTTTTATGGCCCTGACATGAATGTGGCACAGATGACCCCAAGCGTCCACCCAACGAGTCGGATTATGGCGGCTCCCGGTTTTACTCATATATATAGAGTAGATCATCGAACCGGCAGTGCATTCCGGGTTAAGATGACGCCCGGACGAAACGAAACCTACCCCTCCAGATGAGCAAGAAAAAGAACGACAATCCCAACCCCGCGATTGCCCAGAATCGCAAGGCGTGGCACGACTATTTTATCGAAGACAAATTCGAGGCCGGGCTTGTGTTGCAGGGTTGGGAAGTCAAATGCCTGCGTGCCGGCCGCGCGCAACTGAAGGAAGGTTATGTCGTCATCAACAGCGGCGAGCCATTTCTCATCGGCGCGCATTTTTCCCCGCTCACCTCCACCTCGACCCACATAACAGCCAATCCGGTGCGTGCGCGCAAACTGCTGCTGCACGCCGAGGAAATCAGCAAACTGATCGGCGCCATTGAGCGTAAAGGCTATACGCTGGTGCCGCTGCGGCTTTACTGGAAAAAGGGGCGGGCCAAGCTCGAAATCGGCCTGGCCAAGGGCAAACAAGCGCACGACAAGCGCGCGTCCATCAAAGAGCGTGAAACCGATCGCGAAGTGCAGCGCGCATTGAAATCCCGCTGAAACGGCCCCACTCATTAAGGTTGAATGGACAGGATTAAGTGCTTTTGGAAACAAGAAATCGTGTTAATCCTGCCTGCACTGCTGTATCGTGTAAATCCTGTCTGAACTTTTCTTTTGTTAGGGGTTCTTAGGGTATACTGAAAAAGTATCCGGGGGTGACATGGTTTCGACGTGGGTCACGAAACCTCTGGGGCATGCCGAGGTGCAGAGTTCCTCGTAAATCCAGCTGCAAATTATAGTTGCCAACAACGACAACTACGCCTTAGCGGCTTAATCCCCGCTAACCTTTCACCTACGTTTCGCCTGTGGGCCGGGATTGAAAGGTCGATCACACAGGATCGCGTCGGTTCGTGTCTGTTGAACTTGCGCTAAATCAATAGCAGGCTCAGCTCAGCGATGTCCCTGTCTGTCGGAGCACGCTGAGTCAAATCAAAGACAGACTACGCATGTAGAACCATAGATGTAGGACTTACGGACGCGAGTTCGATTCTCGCCACCTCCACCAAGCAAACAAATAAGCCACCCTCGCGGTGGCTTATTTGTTTGTATGATTGATTGGTACGAAAAGCGAACT
>CAYIQV010000219.1:0-3548 GCA_964365635.1 uncultured Acidiferrobacteraceae bacterium | reverse complement strand
CCAAGAGGGCGCAACAATGACTGCTGCTGCACCCACTCAGTCGCCAGGCGCAAACGGCGTGTAAGCAGGTCGATATCGAAGCGGGTCTCATAAACCCGATCTTCCACCTCGGTCAGCAGATCGAACAGGAGTGTGGCAATGCCGTGGCGGCGCAACACGCTCGCGACATAGGTATTGCGGACGCTCAAGCGGCTGCTGCCGCTCCCGTGCGCGAACAGCACAATTCCCCTGGCGCCGGCCGGCACGTCCAAGGCGCCCTGATGGATGTGACCATCCATCGGTATGCCGACAGGCCGTTCGCTCTCAGCGGTGTTCCGCATGGCTGGCCTGTTCCTTCGCCATGACCGACCGCATCAGCGCAATCACTTCGTCGTCCGTGACCTGCGGGAAGTAATCGTAATAAGCGCCGACCGCGCCCAGGTAGTACGGCGAGTCATCAAGAACGACGACCT
The DNA here is from genome assembly GCA_964365635.1 of uncultured Acidiferrobacteraceae bacterium. Classification (GTDB taxonomy): domain Bacteria; phylum Pseudomonadota; class Gammaproteobacteria; order Acidiferrobacterales; family Sulfurifustaceae; genus Sulfuricaulis. Next base: position 3,096 of record CAYIQV010000219.1, on the reverse strand, counting down.
CCGTTACTTCACGCGCGAGCTTGTCCACCGTCTCCGGCGGCGCCATCGGCACGGCGACGACGATGTGCGCCGGGTGGCGGCGTTTCACGTCGCGTATTGCCACTTCCATGGTAAGGCCGGTGGCGATGCCGTCATCGACGATGATTGCTGTCTTGCCTTCGATCGGGGTCGGTTTTGTCCCGCCGAGATACAATTCGCGGCGGCGGCGTGCCTCCTGGCGTTGCCGTTCGACTTCGCACCGGAACCATTCGGGATCGATGCGCGCCACTTCCATCTCGTTGCAGACTTTTTCGCCGTTTTCCACCACGGCGCCGATGGCGTACTCCGGGCTGATGGGGTGGCCGATCTTGCGGGGGATGATGAGGTCGAGCGGCATGCGCAGTGCCTGCGCGATTTCCACGCCCAGCACCACCCCGCCGCGCGGCAGCGCATACACCACGCCCTGCCGACCTTTGAATTTATTGAGCGCCTGGGCAAGTTTCCTGCCCGCGTCCGCTCTGTCCTTGAAGCGCATGGCGAGTAGCCCTCCTTGTCATTTAAGGAACCTCTGACTTATTAGTTTCTGATGCAAAGCCGCAAAGATTTTTTCACTTAAACTTTCAGTGCTTTTCTTCGCGCCTTCGCGCCTTCGCGGCTTTGCGTCAAAGAATCATAATTAATCAGACCTTCCCACATGGATAATACTCGTGGAAAACGCCGTGTCTTTCCTTGATAGCGGTCAATAAATCCCGCGGCTCCGCATTCAGGACACGGATTCAGTCGTGTAGCGACGGACGGTGATGCGATTTGACCAGTGGTCGGGACGCATGCCGGCCTTCTGCTTCAGGTGCCGCAGAAAATCGCGCGGCTTGTGGAGCTGCTCCCAGACGGACGGTAGAAAGGTTCCGCGATAGAAACCTTCCTCGATAATCAGGCCATCGACATTCGGGCGCAGCTGGGCGAGCAGGTCTTCTTCCGAGGAAAACTGCATCAGCTCCGGCGGACTCAGGATCGAGATGTGAACATGCAGTCGTTCGAATTCCACCCAGGTGAGCGCGGGAAAGCGCGGGTCCTGGAAGGCGGCGCTATAGGCATTCTGCGCCACGTCCTCCACCAGCGTGCGCCGGGCTTCGAGGGTGCCGATACAACCACGCAACGCGTCTTCGATGTTCAGTGTCACAAAGGTCGCACGTGGCACGCGCAACGGCTCCGGGTAATCCGCCGCCCGCAGGGGCAGCCGCTCGCCGCTCAGGCCCTGGCGAATTGATTTCCCGGCAAGCTCCAGCAATTGTTGCCGCAGTTCCGGCGCCAGCAATGGCGTGGCGCTATTCGATGACATAGGCACCATAACCCACCACGCTTTCGCGCGTGCCGGCGGTATCACCGGAATTGCGCAGATCGATGGTATGCACGCTCAGGCCCTGCTTGCGGGCGAGATGCAACAGCCCGCTGACCGGATTACGACCGCAGGCGTCGTCGTGATGAATGTCTTCATAGCGCAGTGTCTCAATGGCGTGTGATGTGGCGCGATCCATCTTCTTAGCCACTGCGTAATCATGGTAATGGCTCAGATCGGAACTGATAACGATCAGGGTTTCGGGGCCACCCCACAGAAGCTCAAGCACTTCGCTCACCTCCTCCGGGCTGGCATCACCAACCACCAGCGGCAGCAGGCGAAACTCACCCAACACTTCCTGAAGAAATGGCAGATGCACTTCCAGGCTGTGCTCCTGGGCGTGGGCGACATCCATCACCCGCACCTGCGGCAGGTCCGAAATGATGGCCGCCGCCTCCCGGTCAAGCGGGATGCGGCCCAAGGGCGTGACAAAAAATTCCGCGCTCGACAACGCCAGGCCGTGGAAACCAACCCGGTGCGACGGCCCGAGCAACACCACGCGCTGAATCCTGCCGCGCGCCGGTTTGAGTCGCGCGTAGGCTGAGGCCGCGATTGGGCCGGAGTAAATGTATCCGGCATGCGGCGCGATGATGGCTTTGGGCACAGAACCGGTCTCCGGCACGGTACGCAGATAATCCGCCAGCGCCGTACGCAAGGTACGGGGATTGTCGGGATAAAACAGGCCGGCCACCGCCGGATTGCGCTCGTTTGTCATATATCAACGTTTTTTACCCAAGTACTCATAACATGTATGCGAATCAGGGTATTTTCAAGCAACGGCTGCGACTGTTGTGTTGAATTAACAGGTTTTGGCGCAATCTATAAGGATATGTCCACGGAACCGGAAAAATTCGACCCGCAAACAACCGTCCCGACCAAATACTGGCACAGGCTGGATGACGGACGGGCGCAGTGTGATGTGTGCCCGCGCTTCTGCAAGCTGCATGAAGGCCAGCGCGGACTGTGCTTTGTACGCGGCAACCAGAATGGCCAGATCGTGCTGACCACCTATGGTCGTTCGAGCGGCTACTGCGTCGATCCGATCGAGAAGAAACCACTGAACCATTTCCTGCCCGGCACGCCGACCCTGTCTTTCGGCACCGCCGGCTGTAATCTGGCGTGCAAGTTCTGCCAGAACTGGGACATCAGCAAGTCGCGCGAATTCGACCGCCTCACCGACGCCGCCTCACCCGAGACCATCGCGCGCGCGGCCAAGCAACTCGGCTGTTCGAGTGTGGCCTACACCTACAACGATCCAACTATCTTTATGGAATACGCCATCGACGTCGCCAAGGCCTGCCGCGAGATCGGGATCAAATCGGTCGCCGTAACCGCCGGCTACATGTGTGACGAACCGCGTCGCGAGTTTTATCAATACATGGACGCGGCCAACGTCGACCTGAAGGCCTTCACCGAAGAATTTTACTGGAAGGTCACCGGCGCACATCTGCAACCGATACTGGACACGCTTAAATACCTCAAACACGAAACCAGGGTCTGGTTTGAGATCACGACCCTGTTGATCCCCGGCCAAAACGATTCCGATACGGAACTGGAAGCCATGACGACATGGGTCGTGGAAAACCTGGGGCCGGACGTGCCGATGCATTTCACCGCCTTCCACCCCGACTGGAAGATGCGCGACATCCCGCCGACACCGCCGTCCACACTCACGCGAGCGCGCAACATCGCTTTGAAAAACGGCGTGCACTATGCCTACA
>CAYIQV010000218.1:0-3554 GCA_964365635.1 uncultured Acidiferrobacteraceae bacterium | reverse complement strand
GAAATCCACCCATTCCTGCCCGATGACGAAATCATCCTTCGCGTGCACCCGCGTATCGCTCAGGAGAAACCCGCCGCACGCCGGAACGCCGTAACAGCGCTCGGGCAGACCCCAGCTCTTCTCCGGGCCATCGTCGCAGGCCGCGCCGAAATTGAGATTGATCCGGCTGCGCTGTATCAGTTCGATCTGATCCGCGAGCGCCATGTCCTTGCCGTGATGGAACCATGTCGAAATGCCGAGCGCCGCCAGACGCCGCTCCAGCGCGGCGAAAAACTCCGCGCGTTCGGTGAACTCGGGATATTTTTGCGCATCCAGGGTGCCCACGAAGGAAACATCATAGCGGTATTCACGCGTGGCGCGCAGTTCCGCGAGCGAGCGTCCCGCCAGGTTGTAATGCGAGGTCCACGCGGCATTGGGCAGGTAGCGCGCAGTGGCCGAAAACCGGAAAGCGCCCTGAAGACTATGCGCCATGTAGATATCCAGCACGCGTAACGTGCGCAACCACCACAGGCGGCGGCGCTTCGCGCCCTTGTTCCAGGGGGCATCGCGGTTCCAGCCGATGAGCGGAATACGGCGCGCCCGCAGCCGCGCCTTGAGCCGCAACGTATCCCATGGCCGCGTCATGGCGTCGTACATGCACATCAGATAGCCGTCGCAGTCCCGCAGGTCTTCGTCCGACGGGTGCCACAGGTTTTCGTGGACGGTGTAACCACACTGCTCCAGCCCTTCGCGGATGGGAACGAAGTTGCGGTAATTGACGATGAACTTCATGGGTGCGCGATAAGCTCCCGGTAGAGCTGCATCAGCTCATGGCTCATGGCCTCGAGCGTCATCGGCTCGGCTGTCTGCCTGGCCGCGGCGCCGATGCGCTTCCGGCGCTCGGGATCGAGCAGCGAGCGCATCGCGGCCACCAGTCCGGCGTTGTCCAGCGCGTCGCACACAAACCCGTTCTTTCCGTTTTCGATCAGCTCCGCCGCGCCGCACTTCATGCTGGTGACGACCGGCAGTCCCGCGGCCATCGCTTCCATGATCACGTTCGGAAAGGGATCATAGAGCGTGGGCAGCACCAGCGCGTCGGCCGCGCCGTAGAACGGGGCCGCCTCCTGCTGGGCTCCAGCGAAGCGCACGCGCGCCGCGATGCCGAGCTGGCGCGCCAGGCGCACGAACGCGGGGGCGCGCTTGTCCTTGCCGACCACCAGCAGGAACGCGGAATCCGGCAGCTGCGCCATGGCCTCGAGCACGTACCGCAGGCCCTTGCGCACAAAACCCGCGCCCACGAAAACAAACAGGGTGGCGTCCTCCGGAATCGCGTATTGCCCGCGTACGGCGCGGCGATGGCTGCGCAACTCGGGGTGAAACTTCGCGGTATCGACACCGTTGTAGATGACGCGCAGCTTGTCGGCCGGAATGCCGAAGTGTTCGCGGATCTCGTCGCGCACCATGCGCGAGTTGCAGATCACGGCGCGCAACCTCGGGCTGTGAAAAAGATTCTTCTCCGCGCGCAGCAGGTAGCGATGATACGGATTGGCGGCGATCAAGAAGCGGCGCAAGTCGCCCAGCGCGCGGCCGCGCTGGCGCAGCCACTCGCGGTGCACGCCGTCACCGGCGCGGTAGATGTCGCAGCAGGCGATGCGCTCGTGCGACTGCACCAGGTCCACATCGAGCCGTGGCAGGAGCCGGCACACGCAGCGCGCAAATGCCCAGTCGCGCCACAGACTCCCGACGTGGAACGGGTTGCAGATGTGCATCTGGATGTCGCCCGTCTCTTGCCAATGGCGTGTCACCACGGTGATCTGCGCGTCTTCTTTTTGCAAGGCAGCGATAGTGCGCGCCAGGATCTGCTCGGCGCCGCCGTGGTACACATAACGCTGGCGCACAAACGCAATGCGTGGCGCCTTCATGCCGCCGGTGCGACCTGCCTGATGGCATCCAGCACCTGGCCTACTTCAATCGCGCCCAGGCACTCGCTCACCTTGCCGCCGCCACAACCGTCAATGCCGCAGGGCCGGCAGGAATAAGACGCTGTCAGCACGCGATGACGCACCTGCCACGGACCCCAAAGCTGCTCGTTGCTCGGCCCGAACAAGGCCACGGTCGGCGTCTGCACCGCGGCGGCGATGTGCATGGGCACGGAATCCCCGCCCATGAAACACCTGGCCTGAGCAGTCAGCGCCGCAAGCTGCTTGAGGTTGAGCTTGCCGCACAAATCGACGACCGGCCTTTTCAGACGCGAGGTGATGCGCGCGGCGAATTGAAGCTCGTCATCGGCGGGCGCGGCGGTAAGCACGACACGTTCGCCCGCCTCCTGCAAGGCGTCGATGAGGGCGGCGTATTTGTCCGTCTCCCAGCACTTGAACAGCCAGCGCGACGTTGGATGGATATGAATAAAACCCTTGGACATGAGGCCGTGTCGCGCCAGCAGATCGCGCACGGAGACTTCCGTCTCCTTACCCGTCACCAAAACCAAGCCGCGCTCGCCGGCCGCGGGATAAACGCCGATACGCCGCAGCGCATCCAGATGTTGCTCCACGGTATGCCGCGGGGTCGGCGGCAATTTATAGAGATGCGTGAAGCTGTTGCGCCACAACCGGCCACGCTTGCGCGGGTAGTCGTGGCTCACGCTGTAACGCGGCCCGAGCAGCAGCGACAACACCGCGCCGCGCGAATTCTCGGTCAGGTGCACGATAAGATCGTAGTGGCGCGCGCGCAGCGACCGGAGCAGGCGCCATTCGTTCGCGATCTGGGTCTGCCAGCCTTCCTTCTTCCAGGCACGGTCCACGGTAAAGAGATTGGCGATGGCCGGATGTCCGCTCAGCATCTCCTGCGTGTCGCGGTACACCAGCGCGTCGATCTCAAGGTGCGGTGCCTGGTTTTTGAGCACGGTAAATACCGGCGAGGTCAGCAGCACATCGCCCAGGTGGCGCAACTTGACGACCAGCACGCGGTGCAGGGAATTGAGATCAACGGCGTCTTTCAGCATCGCGCAACCTTAGCAGATTTTTTAATCAAACCGGAAGGTTAGCCGGTATTTAGCGCCGCCAGCACCTGATCGGGCGCGAGGTCCCTGAGGCACTTGAGATGCTTGAGCGGGCACTCGCGTTTGAAACACGGGCTGCACGAAAGCGCGAGATACAACACCTGCGCCTTGGCGCTCATCGGCGGCGTGTGGTGCGGATCGGATGAACCATAGAGCGCGATGACCGACCGGTCGAGCGCGGCGGCCACGTGCATCAGCCCGGAGTCGTTGCTGACCACGGCACGCGTGAGCGACATCAGGTCAATCACCTCCGCGAGCGTGGTCTTGCCGCCGAGATCGAGGCAACGGCCCTGGGTCAGCGCCTGGATTTCATTCGTCACCGGCACGTCCTTGTCCGAGCCGAACAGCCACACCTCCCAGCCCTCGGCCAGCTTCGTCTTGGCGACCTCGGCAAAATACTCCGCCGGCCAGCGCTTGGCCGGGCCGTACTCCGCGCCCGGACACAGGCCGAGCACCGGTGCCTGCGGCAGTTCGCGGCCAAGCCGGGCGAGCGCGGCGCGGGCGTTGGCCGCGTCGG
>CAYIQV010000217.1:0-3583 GCA_964365635.1 uncultured Acidiferrobacteraceae bacterium | reverse complement strand
ATCCGAAGTTTGGTCCAGTCTGGGCAACTAGCCACTTGGGCGCGGATGTGATCTCGCTGATCGGCACCGACCCGAAGGGTCACAAGCAGTATGCCTGGAAGGTGGTGGCCGAGCTGAAGAATCATGGCGGCGGTTCGCTGTTCGTCAAGACCCATCCGAAGTCCAAGAACCTGTGGGCGGATGCGCCGCTCAATCCGGAGGCCGAGGTGGCCGAGTCGGTAACGGTGTATGACATCAGGAATCTGGACAAAAAACCGGAAATCATCAACATCGCCAAGATGGCGGAACTCGGCAAGACCAAGGCGGTGCAGCGCGCGGTGCATGCTGAATACAGCGCCGACGGCTCGGAGGTCTGGTTCTCGGTGTGGGCGGGCAAGACCGATCCGTCCGCGATCGTCGTGATCGACGACAAGACCCGCAAGCTCAAGACCGTGATCAAGGATCCGAAGATCATCACGCCGACGGGCAAATTCAACGTGTACAACACGCAGCACGATATCTATTAGCCACATTGTTTGATGACGGACCCGGGAGCTTCAGTCTCCCGGGTTGCGTGGCGAAGTACCCGCAATGGATTCATGTGGCGGCGTCCGCCATGGCGCCGTAATACCGTACAACTTGTATCAGTGAGCGATTGATCTAGAGAGGCATGCAACATGAGTGATAGTACTTCCGGTGGTAGTGCCTTGGCGCGGCTGTGGCAGACCCTGCGGCGTCCGAGCGCACGCTACTCAATGCTGACCCTGTTCATTGTGGGCGGCATCGGCGGTGTTATTTTCTGGGGCGGATTTAATACCGGGATGGAAGCGACCAATACCATGGGTTTCTGCATCTCGTGTCACGAGATGCGCGACACGGTGTACCAGGAATACCAGAAGACCATCCACTATTCCAACCGCACCGGCGTGCGCGCGATCTGCTCCGATTGCCATGTGCCGGATCCATGGGTGCACAAGCTCGTGCGCAAGATCAAGGCGTCGCGTGAATTGTGGTACAAGGCAACGGGCAGTATCGATACACCGGAGAAATTCGAGGCCAAGCGTCTCGAACTGGCCCAGCGCGTGTGGGAAGCGATGAAAGATACCGACTCACGTGAGTGCCGTAACTGCCACAGCTTCGAGAGCATGAAGCCCGATTTGCAGAAGGATCGTGCCAAGAAGTTCCACGAGCTGGCGCAGAAGAAGGGGGAGACCTGCATCGATTGCCACAAGGGCATCGCGCACAAGCCGGTGCACAAGCAGCTCGAGGCGGCTGAAGAGGACGGCGGCGCGCTGTAAAACTGCGCCGTAGTGCTAAGGAAGCTCTGAGCAAGTGGCAAATAAGCTGTGACCCCCTCTCCCTGAAGGGAGAGGGCCGGGGTGAGGGTGAGTGAAATCAAGATATTACCCAACCCCCTCACCCTAGCCCTCTCCCCCTGAAAGGGGGAGAGGGGACTTAATCAGAGGTTCCCTAATGAATTTTCTTAATACTAAACCTACGGAGAACTGACAATGCGCAAGATTCTGATGACGGCTTCGATGGCGGTGGCGATTCTGACGCTGGCCGCGGCGCCGGTTTCCGCGGCGCCGGACTGGAGCAAGGCGCCGGTCAAGAAGATCACGCTGCTCTATCCGGGCACGGCCAGTCTCGAGTGGGTGCTCAAGGGCGTCGATCACAGTGGTGCCAAGGCGGTGAAGAATGGCGAAACCTGTGCGGGTTGTCATGACAAGGAGGCCGCTGACGTCGGCAAGAAGATCGTCTCGGGCGGAAAGCCTGATCTTGAGAAGACCCCCGTCAACGTGCCGGGCAGCATCCCGGTCACGATCCAGGCGACGCACGACAGCACCAACCTTTACCTGCGGCTGCAGTGGAAGGGCACGAAGTCCGCCGACGCCCCGAAGATGGACGAGAAGAATCAGGTCAAGGTCGCGGTGATGATCGAAGCCGGCAAGGTCGACTACGCGAATTTGGGTGGCTGCTGGGCAAGCTGCCACCACGATCTGCGCAGCATGCCGGACGTGGACAAGAATGCGTCCAATCACCCGAAGGCCAAGGCGCTCGATATCCGCAAGAACGGGCCGACCAAGTACCTCAAGGAATCGCGCACCGCCATCTCCAATAAAGATCATCCGTGGGGCGGCTGGGACAAGCTCAAGTCGGACGCCGAGATCGACAAGGAGCTCAAGGAGGGTGAATTCCTCGACATCGTGCAGTATCGCAGCGGCGCGGCGCCGCGTGACGGCTATGTGCTCGATGCGCGCCGCATGAAAGAGGCGCCGGGCGTCGCCGAAGGCAAGCTCGAGGGCGATACTTGGACGGTTACCTTCACCAAGAAACTGGCGGGCGCCGATGTCGGCGATCATAAGATCGAGCCTGGCAAGACCTACTACATTGGTTTCGCGATCCACGATGCCTATTCGAACGAGCGCTATCACCACGTGTCGTTGGGCCACACGTTGGGCATGGACAACGCCAAGACCGACATCAATGCGGTAAAGCAGTAGTCCATCACCCCGCGTACAGCGCGGACTCGGTGCCGGGGTGGCCCCTCTGGGCTTCCCCGGTCTTCTGCGATCAGGTATGGTATTCGCCGTTGTCTGTGGGTAATCCATCATGGAGGATGACTCTGCTCAACGGAGAGAGACCATGCAACACCTGCGTACTTTCGGTTTCATATTGTTCACCCTGCTGCTGGGCGGGGCTGTTGCCGCTCAAGCGGGTGAAACCGTCGAGGTCGGCATCGACAAGATGCTGTTTGTCCCGCAACACGTCAAGATCAAGCCGGGTACCACGGTCAAGTGGGTCAACCGCGAACGACGCAACAATCATTCCATCCTTTTTGAGAAAGAAGGGTTTCCCGAGTCCGACCGGATCTTTCCCGGCGAGTCTTGGCAGCGTACCTTCGACAAACCCGGTATTTACCCATACGTCTGTGGGCCACACCCTGAAATGACCGGCGTGGTCGAGGTTGCAGAGTAGATCGCTATTGAGCGGACCTATCGCAGCCGGGTTTCAGGCAAAGCCGCACCCTTGCTGGATTGGTGTTTCTTTATATTGTTCCTTCTTGATCCACGTCAAGGATGGAGTAGAGCCGCACTTTTACAGTCCACTGGATTTTTAGTGTTTTTCAAACTTACGCAAAGGAGTCCGTATTTATGAGCAATAAGAAATCCCGGCTGGCCGCCAGATTAGCCGTATTGGCGGTATTTCCACTGGCCATGGGAGGGGTATGGGCGGCGGAAAAACCTTCCGGACACCCGGGAACGCCAGAGACGGAAATGCGTTACAAAGGGGCGCCGGTGCCGATCAAGCCGGAAGAGGCGCAGGACGTGGTTTCACCCAGTGCTCCACCGCTCACCTCCGCGGAGTTCAATCGCGCCAAACAGATTTATTTTGAACGCTGCGCCGGTTGCCACGGCGTACTGCGCAAGGGCGCCACGGGCAAACCGCTGACCCCGGACGTCACGCTCAGCAAAGGCACGGACTATCTCAAGGTGTTCATCAATTACGGCTCGCCCGCGGGCATGCCCTACTGGGGCACCTCCGGCATCATGAGCGACCAGGACGTGGCCCGCAAGGCGGCCGGACCCGCCCTCTATCAGGA
>CAYIQV010000216.1:0-3584 GCA_964365635.1 uncultured Acidiferrobacteraceae bacterium | reverse complement strand
CATCCGGGAAAACAAAAAAGGCCCCGCTGGGGCCTTTGAAATTTGGTAGCGGGGGTAGGATTTGAACCTACGACCTTCGGGTTATGAGCCCGACGAGCTGCCAGACTGCTCCACCCCGCAGCAGGACGCGCAGTCTACCGGTCGAGACAGATTAATTCAAGGAAAAATAGGAACTTAAGCACTGAGCGTGGCGCCTTCAGGCAGCCGATTCCGTCACCGCCTGGACTGGGCACCTACGGCGGCGCTTCCTGCAGTACCTCAACACAATAGACATAAGCGACCCATCCGAGGATGCCAGCCACCATGCTTGCCGCCAAATCGAGCCACAGGGGGCCATCCGCCGGGAGAAACAGGGCAACCAGCAATGGCGCCAGTATCACCATTGCCAGAAAGATGGATTGCGGCAGGCGCGTCCATGCCACCCTGAGTCCCGCGCGCAGACTTGGCAGCAGGTTGAAATCACGGCGCACGAACACCCACGGCAGCCAATAGGCGAAGATGAATGACAATAGCCCTGACACCGGGCCAAACACCGAGGTCAGCAATTGGGTCGTGGCTTTCAGGTCATAGCCCCCGGCAAAAACGACGAAAAGCGTGATCACATTGATCACTGCCATCAGCAGCAGGCCGGCCTTGAGGATCAGCCAGACAAAAGTGGAAAAAACCACTTTGCCGCCACGCAAAACCTGCTCGACCGACAGAGCATCCCGCCCCTGCGCCAGCCCATGAAAAGCTCCGGCCTGAAGATAAAAGAACAGCAACAGTGCCAACGCCGTCAGGGATATCGCCAGTGCGGCAAGCAGGGGTGATTCCCCTTCGGCTACCTGCCATTGCAGCGACAGTATCAGCATCATCTGCGACATGAGCACAAGCCACACACCCCGGCTCAGCAGCGTACGCACGACGGCGTGCAGCCGCTGCGCGCTCTCGGTAAGGTGAGGAGGACCGTCCGGCATTCAGGGGTTCAACGCAGGAAGCACGGGAAATCTCGGCGTGCGCTCACCCGAAATTATAATGTTTCTGGATCGGGCTCAGGATTTCCCAGCTGCAGGACATGCCGGCCGGGAACATGACCAGATCGCTCTCCACAATCCGCACGGGTTCGCCATTTTCGGGCGTCACAATCGCCTCGCCTTCCAGGATGTAGCAGGTTTCCTTTTGGTCGTACTTCCAGGGAAACCGCGATACTTCCTTGGTCCAGACCGGCCAGTCGTAGACACCCATGACATCGAGTTTTTTTGGTGAAGGATTATGTTCGATATGAATTTCGTTCATGGCCTGACCTCATGAGAGCGTCCGCCATTCTACGTTGCCGCACGATGGCATGGCAATGCGCCGGGCACGCAAAGACCGCCGCCCCTTCACCACGCGCTCAGAAAAATCCCATAGACCAGCACATTCTCCACACTCAACGGAATGTCAGCGTGGACGAAGTCTGGGAAGTTCAGCGTCTGGCCGGATTTCTTTTCCGCATTCTGGATAATAATCACATTGCTCGCGGCGCCGAGAATAAAAAGATTTCCGGCCAGTGTGCTGCCAGCCACCAGGGCCATCAGCTCCCTGCCGGAGGCGCCGACATGCATCAGCAGCAGGGTCAACGCCACCAGCGGGACATTGGAAATCAGCTGAGTCAGCAACACGCTGACAACAAGGATGGCCGTGACCGATTCGGTGCCCCGAACCATGCGCCAACGGCGATTGAAATAAACCGGTGGCCCAGTCGGTTAAAAGTCCTGTACGACAGATGCAACAGGTAACCACCTTCTTCGAGCGCCTGCCCGACCACGAATGCCCCAAACAGGAACAGCATGACATCCGGATTGATGGCACGCAGCGCCTGCGCGGGGGATATCTGGCCGGTCACCAGCACCATCAGCGCCCCGAGCAGCATGGCCTGCCAGATCGGAAGCCTGAAATGCCTCACGCCCCTGAAGGCAATCAGCAGGAATACAGCGGCGAGAACCAGGATCGGAATATTCATCAGGCGAGTCATCCTTGGACAGGAATAGTATCCGGTGCTAAACCTCTACCATAGACTGGCTTTTATGCATCGCGACATAAATGGCGTCACATTCAACGTAGCCCTGTTCCGCTTCGCTTCACTCGTCTTGTCATAATAAATACTCCTTCCCCCTTGATGGGGGGAGAGGCGGAAACCGGAAAAGGTCCAGTGGACCTTTTCCCCGCCGAGCGGGTGCGCGGGTTTTCCGCGCACCCCGGGCAGGAACGGGATGGGGGTGGAATGCCAGCCGTGGCAGAACGCCGCCGCTAGTCAGAAAAACCGGGGCTTTCGTCACATGCCGCTTTCGACGCCAGTGGTTTTTGGCCAGAATGCTATGGTAACTTTAGCCGTACGTAATGAACGTTTCAGGCAAGGGAAAGGGACACATGAACAAGATTTGGATCTCCGCGGCCATCGCCGTCGCCCTGCTCGCTCTCTCCGGCTATGCACCGGCACAGGACAATCTGAATAACTCATCCAGCAATGAGCCTGTCCAGAATATCCCCATGCCGAAAAAATCTTTTGAAAAGGTAGTTTATCAGCCCATCACCGCTGTGGTACAAGAACCGAAGAAACCCGCTGATACATTACTCAGTGACCTGAAAATTTATCCCTCATTCTAGTCAACGCTCCGAAAATAAAAAAACCCTATCGGGGATTTTTTATTTTCCAGATATTTCTTGCATCGCAGCATCATCTAGGACCTCAGCAACCTTTCGTGACTGGCTGTAGTCCGGGTACAAACCCGAATTGCTCAAGGACAGCTACGCATGTGGTTTTGGCCGAACTCTCGAAATGGCGACAATCAATATGCTTAGGAAAGCCTGAAAAGTCCATTCATGGAATTTCAGAGTTTTCTTAACATCCGCAGCCCACGTAACCGGATGGAGTGAAACGGAATCCGGGGCCTCGCCCGCGGAGCAAGTCCGACGGGCATCCATTCCCGGGAACACGAATGATCCCCGGATTCCACTGCGCTTCATCCGGGCTACGCTCGCCTTGATTGTTATTCGCTTATAAGCGATAATGAGTAGATGGAAATCCTCCATTACCTCACGGTTTCGGGCCGTGATCCCTACCAGGATTGGCTCGACAAGCTGAAGGATGTACGGGCCAGGATTAAAATTCAGCGGCGGGTTGACCGAGTGGTGGCCGGTAATTTCGGCGACCACAAATTTTCCCGGGATGGGGTTTGGGAGCTACGTGTCGATATCGGCCCTGGATACCGGGTGTATTACGCGCAGGCGGGGCAAACCATTGTTCTGCTTCTGTGTGGGGGCGATAAACGTACGCAGGACGCCAACATCGACAAGGCAGTGAAGTTTTGGTTCGACTATCAACGGAGGTTGTCATGACGCGCAAATCCAAAGTATTACCGTTTCGTCGCCACGAAGAAGCCACGATCGAGAGTTTTCGCAAGGACCCTGCGTCTGCGGCCGAGTACCTCAACACGGTACTCGAAGAAGGCGATCAGGAAGAGCTGTTGCTCGCGCTGCGTTACATCGCCAAGGCCTTCGGTGGGGTATCGAAGCTGGCCGAAGCGTCGGCGCTCAACGCGACGTCGCTTTATCGAACGCTCTCG
>CAYIQV010000215.1:0-3585 GCA_964365635.1 uncultured Acidiferrobacteraceae bacterium | reverse complement strand
TCGACCGCGGCCGCGCGCCGGTCGCGAGAGTGCTTGACGACGGACTGTTGCTCCTACGGTTGGGAAAAGGCCCGCCCCGCACGGCAAGCGCACCAAGGAAACCGCCTGTGGCTGCGCCGGGATATACACCGCGCACAGCGCGCTTGAACTCTATGCCGAGGCCTTTGAGGCGGTTGGCGCGCTCGATCGGCTGGAGGCATTTGCCAGTTTCCACGGTGCCGACTTCTATCGCCTGCCGCGCAATAGCGGCAGGGTGACGCTGGTACGCGAGCCGTGGACCGTTCCCCAAGAGCTGGGTTTCGGCGACGACGTACTGCTACCATTGCGCAACGGTGAATCGCTTGCCTGGAAGTTTGCCGGCCCGGTAAGCTGAGCCAGCGTGCGGCGCAACATTTAGAAGCTAAATCGAGCCGTGAACCGTTCACATTCAAACCTGGTTTTGCCGATCGCTGTAATGCAGCCACGGCCGCTGTTTTGGAGTCAATAGGATGACGCAAGAAGACCGGCGGGAGTCGTCCGCGAAATTGGCTGAAAAGGGACTGTTGTTGTTCATCGCGCTGCTGGTGCTGGTGGCGCTCGGTATTTTCACCACGACCCGGATCGTGCTGGCGCTGTATACCGGCATGGACAGCGTCCCGCTGTCCGGTTGGCCGCGTTTCCTCGCTGTGGGATTGTGGCTCGACGTGGCCACCTTGTGTTACCTGTTGGTGCCGTTCCTGTTGTACGAAGCCGCGTTCGGAAATCGCTGGCGCCCGGCCGGCTGGCAGCGTTGGGTGCGCTATGGGGTGTTCTGGTTCGTGACGGCGGCGCTGCTGTTCAATGCCCTGGCCGAGCTGCTGTTCTGGATCGAATTCGAGACGCGCTTCAATTTCATTGCCGTTGATTATCTCGTGTACACGCGCGAGGTAATCGGCAACATCCGCGAGTCTTATCCTGTAGTGCCTCTGCTGCTGGCTGTGCTGCTGCTGGCTGCCCTATTGACCTGGGCGCTACGCGGCCCGCTGGCGCGTGCATTCGGCGTGCGCCTCGCGCGTGGCGCACGCCGCCGCCTGCTGCTGGCCGCCGTGCTCCTGCCGTTCGCCAGTGGTTTGTTCGCCAACGTCGACCAGATGTATGGCCACGGCAACAACCATGTTGAAGAGCTTTCCGGGAACGGCCTGTTCACTTTCGCCGCCGCGTTCCGGCGCAATGAACTTGATTACGAACGCTGGTACGCGACCATTCCGCAGGATCGCGCGGATCGCATCCTGAATGACCTCGGTGTCGAGCGCGAGCCGTTGTCGAAAGTGCTGCTCAAGATGAAGCATCACGACGAGTCCACGGAACCCCAGCCTGCTTTTCTGAAGCGATACGCGCGCCACATGGTGCTGATCACGGTCGAGAGCCTGTCGGCGGAATATCTCGGTGCATACGGTTCGACCAAGGGCCTGACGCCCCGGCTCGACGAGCTGGCGCGCCGCGGCGTGCAGTTCGACCGCGTGCTGGCCACTGGCACACGCACCGTGCGCGGGCTTGAAGCACTGTCGCTCGGCACGCCGCCGGTGCCGGGGCAGGCCATCGTGCGTCGTCCGAACAACGAGCACTTGGCCACCGTCGGGGAAATGCTGGAACACATGGGGTTCGCGGCTTCTTTCGTGTATGGCGGTTACGGCTACTTCGACAACATGAACGCCTATTTCGCCGGCAATGACTACGCCATCCACGACCGCACGGATTTCCCGAAAGAGTCGGTGATCTTCGAGAACGTCTGGGGCGTGGCCGACGAGGTGTTGTTCAACAACGCTCTGTCCCTGCTCGACAAGGCCGAGACCGGCAAAAAACGTTTTTTCATGCACATCATGACCACCTCCAATCACCGCCCCTATACCTACCCGGATGGACGCATCGACATCCCCTCGCCCGGCGGGCGCGACGGCGGGGTCAAGTACACGGACTTTGCCATCGGCCAGTTCATCGATCAGGCGCGGCAGCATCCCTGGTTCGATGACACCGTGTTCGTCATTGTCGCTGACCACTGCGCGGCGGTTTCGGGGAAGACCGAACTGCCGGTGGAGAAATACCACATCCCGCTGATTCTCTATGGCCCCAAGATCGTCAGGCCCGGTCACTTTACGCGCATGATCTCGCAGCTCGACGTGCCACCGACCCTGTTCGACATCCTGGGGCTGGAGGGCGACGACGAATATTTCTTCGGCACGGCGATCCACGAGCAGCCGGGCGAGCCGCGCGCGTTCATCAGCAATTATCAATCGCTCGGTTACTACAAGCGCGACATTCTCACCGTGCTCAAGCCCAAGCGCAAAATCGAGAGTTTCAGAATCGATCCGAAGACCTTCGAAGCCACGCCCGCGCCGATTGACGAGACGCTGCGTGACGAGGCCATCGCCTACTACCAGACGGCCTCTTCGGCATTCAAGCAGCACAAACTCAAGGCACCGGGCTACTGACGTGCTGCAGTCCGGCGCGCGTCTGTTCGATCACGCCCCCCATATCCTTCGTGAGCTGTGGTGGCTGGCGGGTGCGTTGGCGCTGATTTTTCTACTCGCTCGCTACACCCCGCTCGATCATGCGCTGACGGGATTTTTCTATGATCCGGCCACGCGTCAGTTTCCCCTGCGCGACGCGGCCTTCTGGGCGGTGATCATGCATACCGGTCTCAAGTATCTGAGCGTGGCGGCATGGTTCGCGTTACTGGTGTACTGGCTAGCGCTCCGGGGCCACCGATCCCGGCAGCCGTTGCGCCGGGCCATTGGCTTTACGCTCATTGTGGCGCTGCTGGCCGCATTCGCTGTGTCGTCCTTGCGTGCCCTGTCGGCGCACAGCTGCCCGTGGGAATTGAGCTTGTTTGGAGGCACGGCCGATTACTTCCGATTTTTCGATGCTGTGCCGCTGAACCCCGGTTCCGGTCGTTGCGCGCCCAGCGGGCATGCCGCGTCCGGATTTGTCTGGTTCACCGCCTGGATCGCCCTGCGCGGTGTCGATCGCTCGAAGGCGCGTTTCGCGCTCGTGTTCAGTTTGTCGCTGGGTGTCCTGACGGGGCTGACGCAGCTCGCACGCGGCGCGCATTTTCTCTCGCACGTGTTGTTGACGGCGTGGCTCTGCTTCGCTGTCGCCTGGGTGTGTCACAGGGCCTGGGCGAGATGTAATGGCTGAACATGTCCGTCGCGCTAGTGCGCAGTACTGCAGGCCAGAGCCGGGCTTTGGCGGTCTATGGCGCGGTAGCTGGCAACAAAGGACGCACGCCCTGTTCGGCGTGGTGACAGGGAGCGTGGCTGATGTGCGTGGGTGTCTGTCTGAGGTAATCGAGAAATGTGCGTAACCAGCACGCGATACGCCGGTCTTACCCGCTATATCCCCCGACTTATTGCCGTGAATGGTCCCTCTGACAGAGGGTGCATGACCATTCGCGTCAGTCAGGTTGTTTTCAGTTGCAGGGTAGATCGCTAAAATATACCGTTTGTCTGCTGGATTATGCCGTTCATCTGTGCACAGAGTCCCGTCATAATGGGTACGACTCTTGCAAGAAAAACAACAGGTTGCTTGCCAAATGAACTGAAAATTTGGTGCCGGGTGCAGGCAAGGTTT
>CAYIQV010000214.1:0-3607 GCA_964365635.1 uncultured Acidiferrobacteraceae bacterium | reverse complement strand
GGCGAGAACTGGGTGATTCTTGGCGCCAACGGCAGCGGCAAAACCACCTTGCTGCATACGCTCGCCGGTTTACGGGCGCCCGCTGCCGGCCATGTCGATCTGGAAGGACAGCCCATTCATTCCCTGTCACACCGTGCGCGCGCCAGACGCCTCGGAATCCTGCTGCAGGATTCCGAAACCGCCTTCCCGGCCACGGTGCTCGAAACCGTGCTCACCGGGCGGCATCCCCACCTGAATCCCTGGCAGCGGGAAAGTTCCGAAGATCAGGCTCTGGCCGAGAACGCCCTGACTTCCGTGGGCCTGTCCGGGATGACAGCGCGGTCCCTCAACACCCTTTCCGGCGGCGAACGCCGCCGGGTCGAAATCGCCCCCCTGCTGACGCAGGATGCGCCACTTTGCCTCATGGATGAACCGACCAATCATCTCGATCTGCGCCATCAGACAGAAATCCTGGGGCTGCTGTCCGCGCGCATGCGCCGGCCGGCGCATGCGAACATTTTTGTTTTGCACGACGTCAACCTGGCAACCCGTTTCGGCACTCACGTTATTCTCCTGTTCGGCGACGGTGCGCACCGGTATGGGCCGATGCGGGATGTCGTCAACCATGAGACGCTGGAAAAACTGTATCAGTGCCGCTTGCGCGAAGTGCGCGACCACGAAGGCGTCTGGTATCTGCCCAATTGAATGGGGGAGAAAACGGCCGGAGGGGGTTAAATTCCGCGCGGGCGTGTTATACTTCCGGCCACTTTTCAGCGGTAAAAACGATGGCACTGACGCACCGGTGTTAAGCCAGCATCAAACCGCGCAGGGGCACACGCTCCTCATCAGGCTGCTTCTCCCTGTTTTTCTGGCGGCGTGCCCATGATCCGTCTCCGGATCTTTCCCCGAACCTCCTTACGCGCGCGCATGGCGCTGGCCTTTTCGGCGCTGCTACTCCTGACCTCCACCCTCGTTACCGTCGTTCTGGTTCGTAACGCCGCCCAAGCGCACCTCGAAGCACAACAACAACTTGGGCAAAACCTGATCGTGTTTGTCGAGCCTGCTGTCCGCGGAATGACAGCAAACCGTGACATCGCCGGGCTCCAAACCTACATGGCGAAAATCGCTTCCGATCCGGGAATCGCCTCCCTGCAAATCACCAGCGCAAACGGTTCCGTCCTCTACCAGCACGAAGGTAACCAGGAAACGGCGAATTGGCTGACCCGCATCCTTACCGAAAGCCGCTCGGCAAGCCCACTCAACTCCGACATCACGGTCAACGGCCTCAAGGCGGGAAAAATCGAGGCGACCTTGTCCTACCAGCCCCTGAACCGGAACGTACGCAAAGCCGTGGTCATCGGCGGTTTGTTGGCGCTGACCTCACTCGCACTCGCACTGGCACTCACCTACCTGCTGTTAACCCGCTTCACCGCGCCGCTTCGGCCGTTGATGGAATGGGCGCGCGAATTTGCGCACGGCAACTGGCACCCGCAGACAAAACTGATCGACTCCGGCAGCCGCGAGATCCAGGAACTCAACCAGGCCTTCACCGACGGTTCGGCAACCATGCGCCACTACATCCAGAGTCTGGAAGAAACCCGCGAACTGCTCGAATACAGCGACACACGCCTGCGCAAGCTCGTCAACGGAATGCAAGAAATCCTGTTCGAGCTTGACCCGGATGGGCGCCTCACCTTTCTTAACCCCGCCTGGCAGGCGCTTACCGGTTTTCCATCCGAAGATTCGATCGGGAAGATGTTCAGCGATTTCCTCGTGGAGGAAGAAGCCATCGACAGCTTCGGCACGAAGCAGCTGAATCGCCTGCATGAGAAGAATCGCGAGATTTCGCTGCGCTCTGCCGATGGCAAACGCCTGTGGATGAACCTGGCCGCCTCCGCCCAGACCGACTCGGGTGGAAATTTTACCGGCATCATCGGAACCTTGAGTGATGTCACCAAGAGCGTGGAACTGAACCACCAGCTCAGCAAATACCAGGACGAACTCTACCAGCTTTCCGTGACCGACCCGCTGACCGGGATTTACAACCGGCGTCACTTTGACGCGCAACTGGAGGTGATTCTGTCAGACCACTTGGCCAGAAACGTACCCGTTTGCCTCATGTTGATCGACCTCGACGGTTTCAAGTTCGTTAACGACACCTACGGCCACCCGTTCGGCGACGAAGTGCTGCGCACCACGGCGCAATTGCTCAAGCAGCAAGTGCGGCGCAACGATTACATCGCGCGCATGGCCGGCGATGAGTTTGCGATGGTACTCAAGAACACCGACATCGAAAACGCCACGCGCATCGCCCAGAAACTCCATGCCCGCATCAGCGAAACACGTGTTCCACTGCCGGTCGGTCACATGCAGCTGCAGTCATCCATCGGCGTCGCCGAAGCGCCCACGCATGGCCGCAATGCCCAGGATCTGGTGAGCGCCGCCGACGTTGCGCTCTATCACAGCAAACGGCGCGGCCGCAATCGTATCGAGGTGCTGTCGCCGGACATCAGCAAAGCGGTCATGTCGATCTTCAACCAGGGATTCCAGTTGCGGAATGCGCTCGAACAAGGACATATCCATCCGGCCTTCCAGCCGATTTGCAACCTGAAAAGCGGTGAGCCGGTGGCTTACGAAGTGTTGGCGCGCATGCGGATTAATGGTCTGGTCATTCAGGCCAAGGACTTCATTACCGTGGCGGAGGAGCTCGGGCTGACGCGCGATGTCGATCTGCACATCATCGGCCAAGCGCTCGTCCTTACCCCTCCGGAGTATGCCCTGTTCCTTAACGTGGACCTGTCCTCGTTTAATGACAAGGAATTCGTACAGAAACTGCGGGGATTGCTCGGCCCTGCCTGTGCCAGTGGCCGCTCGATCACCATCGAGATCACCGAACGTGAAACCGTTCCACTCAGCGAAAGCCTGCACCAGGACATCAAGGGCCTGCGCGCCCTTGGCTGTAAACTGGCGCTCGACGATTTCGGCAGCGGCTATTCGACCTATAACTTCCTGAACCAGTTCCGCCCCGATTACCTCAAGATTGAGGGGTCCTTCGTGCTCGGGATGCTGAAAAATGAATCCGACCGCAAGATCGTCACCCACATCCACGACCTCGCCACCTCCTTCGGGATGAAAACCATCGCGGAATGCGTGGAAAATGCCGAGACGGAGAAAGCGCTGCAGGATATCGGCATAATCAACGCCCAAGGGTTGTTCTACGGGGCCCCACGCCTTAGCTCCTGATGCTCCAGAAAACGATCAACATTAACCATCTCCCATTGGCTTTCTGTCACGGAGATCAATTAAAATAATGAATCTTCATGTACAATAAAAACGATGGAAATTTTTCTCATTTTAAGAACAATATGCGCCCGGCTACCAAGCGTTTTTTAACTGCCAGTTCCCGTTCACGGTTTTTCACACTTAACAAAGGAAGCTTCAACACATGAAAAAGTACTCGATCCTCCTCGCTGCACTCCTGGCCTTGGCTGCGGTTGCTGCCTGCCAGAAAAAAGAACAGGCTCCTGCTCCGGTCGCCGCTCCCGCCGCCCCGGCTGCTCCTGCCGCCGCTGATGCCGCCGCCCCGGCCGCTGCTCCTGGTGCGGCCCCCGCTGCTCCGGCTGCCGCT
>CAYIQV010000213.1:0-3612 GCA_964365635.1 uncultured Acidiferrobacteraceae bacterium | reverse complement strand
TGCGGGGCAAGGTACGCGGGATTACCGTGTACGATGATTTTGCACACCACCCCACCGCCATCGCCACCACGCTTGCGGCGCTGCGCGCCCGCGTGGGGGATACCCGCATTTTTGCCGTGCTCGAACTGCGCTCGAATACCATGCGCATGGGTGTGCACCGCGATTCACTGGGGGGCTCGTTGAGCCTGGCCGATCAAGTACTGCTGCTGCGCCCGGAGGGCCTTAACTGGAATCTGGATCGGGTGATGTCCACGCTCAATGGCCGCGGGCAGACCTATCCGTCGGTGGAGGCGATTCTGGAGACGCTGGTCGCGGAGGTGCGCCCCAACGACCATGTGTTGATCATGAGCAATGGCGGTTTTGGAAATATCCACGCGCGCTTGCTGGAACGCCTGTAGGCAGGGAAGGTCTGGTTAATTTATGATTATTTGACGCAAAGACGCAAAGACGCAAAGATTTTTTCATTTATTTTCCGTATTTTTCTTTGCGTCTTCGCGTCTTTGCGTCAGAAACTAATAAATCAGAGATTCCTTAAACTTTTTTGATGTGGACTGAATGGAGGATAAATTAATGAAGCGATTGATTGGCAGATTGCTGTGGTTGGTGTTGCTGGTTCCGGCGTTGGGCCAGGCTGCCTTTGTCGAAGGCCAGCATTATCAGGCGCTCCCTTTTCCCCAGCCGGTGGAAACCGGAAACAAGATCGAGGTGCGTGAAATTTTCTGGTACGGGTGCCCGCACTGCTATGTTCTCGAACCGGCCATGACCGAGTGGCTGAAGAAAATCCCGGCGAATGCGCAATTCATCCGCACCCCCGGCACTGCGCCGTCGTGGATGACCCATGCCCAGGCGTTTTACGCTTTTGAGAGCCTGGGCGTGATGAAGAAGGTACACGAACTCTTTTTCAAGGCCGTGCAGGAGCAGAAGGCCACGCTGAACGATGAAAAAAGCATCGCCGAATTTGTCGCCGCCCATGGGGTCAATAAACAGAAATTCAGCGAGGCCTTCAATTCCTTCGGCGTGCGCATGAAAGTGGAGAAGGCCAAGCAGCTCAATCAGGACCTGGGCATCAGCTCCGTGCCCACCTTGGTGGTGGATGGAAGATATCTGACCAGCCCCGCGATGGCCGGCGGCGAGGACAAGGTGTTCCATCTGGTCAATGAGCTGATCGCCAAGGCGGCCAAGGAACGCAAGAAAAAGCGCTAAAACAGGTTTCCCGCCAGTCACCGGTGGCGCCAACCCGGCTCCCTCCGCTGCCCCTGAAGTTTGCGGGAATCCCCCATGATTTCCCCAGGTTTTGGCCACGCCGTGGGGGCAATGTTACCTGCTAAGATGAAAATGACATCCGCCGTGCCTGCGCGGCGGATGGCCTCGTTTCGCCAGGGACAGAGAAGCAATGGACGACGTCACCAAGGACCCCAGCCTGAGCGCCCGATGGCGTTCCTCGCCGCTTGCGGCAGGCGATGCCTTGTATCTTGAGGGGCTCTACGAAGAATACCTGCGTGATCCTGCCTCCGTGGAGGCGACCTGGCGCCGGTATTTCGAAGAGTTGCCGCCCGTGAGCGGCGCGCCCGAAGTTTCCCACACCGAAATTCGCGAGGAATTTCGCCGCCGCGCGCACCAGACACGATCCACCGCCGCGCCGGGTGCGCCACCCCTTGCCGATACCATCGAGCCGGCACGCAAGCAGGTCAAGGTGCTCCAGCTCATCAACGCCTTTCGTTTTCGCGCACACCAGAACGCGCGGCTGGACCCGCTCGGGATCAGGGAGTTGCCGGGCGTGCCGGAACTCGATCTGCGCCACCACGGGCTGACCGAGGCCGACCTCGACACCGTGTTCGAAACCGGTTCTCTGGCCGGCCCCCGGCAGGCCACGTTGCGGGAGATTCTTTCCGTGTTACGCGCCACCTACGCGGCGACGATGGGCGTCGAATACATGCATATCACCGATACCCAGGAAAAGCGCTGGATCCAGAGCAGTCTGGAGAGCGTGCACGGAGCGCCCACCTACCCGCCGGAGGTGCGGCGTCGCCTGCTGGAACGGCTGACCGCGGCCGAGGGCCTGGAACATTATCTGCACGCCAAATACGTCGGCCAGAAACGTTTCTCGCTCGAGGGCGGAGAGAGCCTTCTCCTCATGCTCGATGAATTGATTCAACGCGCCGGATCGGTGGGCACGAAAGAGGCCATCATCGGCATGGCCCATCGCGGCCGCCTCAACGTATTGGTGAATATTCTCGGCAAAAGCCCGGCCGATTTGTTTCGCGAGTTCGAGGGCAAGGCCCAGAGCAGCGGCGGCACCGGCGATGTGAAATATCACCTGGGATTTTCCTCGGACGTGGGCACGGAGGGAGGCACCATGCACGTGGCGCTCGCCTTCAATCCCTCGCATCTGGAAATCGTCGGACCCGTGGTTCAGGGTTCGGTGCGTGCCCGCCAGGAGCGGCGCCACGACAATACAGGCAATCGCGTGTTGCCGGTCATCATCCACGGCGACGCCGCCTTCGCCGGCCAGGGCGTGGTGATGGAAACCTTCAGCATGTCGCAGTCGCGTGGTTACTCGACCAAGGGCGCCGTGCACATCGTGATCAACAACCAGATCGGGTTCACCACGAGCCAGTGGCAGGATGCGCGTTCCTCGTTCTACTGCACCGATATTGCCAAGATGGTCGGTGCACCCATCTTTCACGTCAATGGCGACGATCCCGACGCCGTGCTGTTCGTGACCCAGATCGCACTCGACTATCGCATGACGTTCCGCAAGGACGTTGTGATCGACCTCAGCTGCTACCGGCGTCACGGTCATTCCGAAGCCGATGAGCCGACCGTGACGCAGCCACTGATGTATCAGCGTATCCGCGAATTGCCCACGACGCGCGCGCTCTATGCGCGCCGGCTGGTGGAGGCGCGGGTGGTCACGGAGGAAGAGGCTGGTGGCATGGTCCGGGATTATCAGCAGCGGCTCGATTCCGGCGAATGTGTGGCGCCGCGCATCGTGCCCAAAGAAGAGGCCGGCTACTCCTATGGAACGGACTGGGGCCCGTACGTGGCCAGCGACTGCAATCCCGACACCGACACGCGCGTCAGCCTGGAGACGATCCGGAATCTTACCGAGCGCCTGCTGCACCTTCCGGAGGGTTTCGAACTGCACTCCCAGGTAGGCAAGATCTACGAGGCCCGCCGCAAAATGGCCGCGGGGGCCATGCCCATCGATTGGGGTTTCGCCGAGAACCTCGCCTATGCCACGTTGTTGCAGGACGGTTACGGCGTGCGTCTGTCCGGCCAGGATTCCGGGCGTGGCACCTTCTTTCATCGGCATGCGGTGATCCACAACCAGAAGGATGGCGTGGCCTACGTGCCGTTGCGCAACCTGCTCGACAAGCAACCGCATTTCCTCGTGATCAATTCACTGCTGTCGGAAGAGGCCGTGCTCGCCTTCGAATACGGTTACGCCACGGCCAATCCGCGAACGCTGACCATCTGGGAAGCGCAGTTCGGTGATTTCGCCAACAACGCGCAAGTGGTCATCGACCAGTTCATTTGTTCGGGCGAACAGAAATGGAACCGGCTGTGCGGGCTGGTGCTGCTCCTGCCTCACGGCTACGAGGGCCAGGG
>CAYIQV010000212.1:0-3618 GCA_964365635.1 uncultured Acidiferrobacteraceae bacterium | reverse complement strand
GTCGCTCCGCACATCCCTGTGCTCTCGCGACATTAGTGCATCCATGCACGTCAGGGTTCTTCACCCTGCGAGTTCGAATCCACCTATCCACAGGTCAAATAAAAAGGGGCCCGTAGAGGGCCCCTTTTTATTTGACTGGCGGAGAGGGAGGGATTCGAACCCTCGGTACGTTTTTGACGTACACACACTTTCCAGGCGTGCTCCTTAAACCGCTCGGACACCTCTCCGGGAGAATTTTGGCATTTGCGTGCCACGTGGGGCGGCAAGGTTAAACTACTCGTCACACCTCCGCAACGTGGCGCTATGGTCACCAGCGGCACGGCTTTGCGCCACGACAAGCGGGAACCCGGCACAACGCGGGGAAAACAGGGGTCAGGCAGCGCGGGCCAGTCCGGTCAGGCCGCCACGCAACACATGCACATCATAGCCACGCTGACTCAGCAAGAAAGCGGCCGCGCAGCTGCGGCTGCCCGTCTGGCAGAAAACAATGTATTTGCGCATGGGATCGAGGCTGGCAACCTTGACCCGCAGAAGATAAAGCGGCAGGTTTACACTCCCCTTGATCGAACCATTGCGGTATTCATCCTCCAGCCGCACGTCCAGCAATCCGGCGCCGGCCTGGGCCATGACCTTGGCCTCTTCCATGGTTACCCATTTCACCATCGGCTCCTTCAGGAGCTCATCAAAATCTTTCTTCGCCAGACGCATCAACACGCCATGGCTGACCATCACCACCGTGGCATTGCGCGGTGCGCTAGACAAAATCGCCTCTTCGCCAAAACTGTCGCCATCGCCCAGCTGGCCCAGGATAGAGACCTTGCCGGTATTATCGGCCTTGCGTGAAACACTCACCTTCCCGCTCTTGATGAGATAGTAATAGTCACCCGGATCGCCCTGCCGGATAATCACCTGCCCGGCCTTGGCTTCCACGGCCTCCATGCGCGAGAACAGCGCGTTAAAGTTGGAGGCGGGTAATTTCTGGAACGCCTCGGCACGCAACATGCTCATCATCCATTCGGCGTCGGCGCTCCCATCGAATTCGGTGACCTCGTAACCGGCGGCAGCGGTTTGATCCATGGTCAAAAGACGATCCAGCAGCGCGCTGTCCAGCCGCGCGATGGTAACCGGAGTCTTGGCGACACCGGTATACTGCCGCGGCTTCAGTTGTGCGAGCGCATAGCGCGCCTCGTCAGTACCGGCGGAAATGGCACGGCTCATGTCACTGTTGCTGGTTGAGAGAATCACTTCGCCGGAGAGCAGATAGACGGACTGGTTATCGTGGTCGCCTTGTTTGAACAGCTGGCTGCCTGCCGGCAAATCCTCGAGACGAGTCTTGTCTGCCAATTCCTGGAAGTTCTCGGAAATCAGCGAGTTGATGGGGATGAGTTTTTTAAGGACGTCTTTGTCCATACTGGAAGTGGCCCGGCTTTCTTATTCGAAGAACATTCTATACTAACCAGCCGGGAATTCGGCCAAGGGCAAAGTGGCGGAGAGGGAGGGATTCGAACCCCCGTGGCGTTTCCGCCCATCTGATTTCGAGTCAGCGCCGTTGTGACCGCTTCGGTACCTCTCCGGCGTGACCGTATTATACCAGCCCCTTGCCTGTTTCGGCCATGTGTACCGCGCGTGACATCTGCCGTCCCCTGCACTAGCTTTACCCTATGGTTAGCCTGCAGAACACCACGCCAACAAGATTGTTTCATGCCGCACGACCTGGCTCTCGGTACAGGCTCGCCGTGCTGCTGTTACTCCCGCTGCTGCTGTCCTGTTCCCTGTTCGAGAATAACAAGCTGCAGGAGATCAAATCCTCCGGCGAACTGGTGGTGCTCACCCGCTCCAGCCCGACCACTTATTACGAGACGCCCGAGGAGCTCGCCGGTTTTGAGTACGATCTGGTCATGGACTTCGCTGACTTTCTTGGGGTCACGGCAAGATTTGTGGTGGCGGAAAAATATTCCGACGTCATCCCCAGGCTGATCAAAGGCGATGCTGACATGGCAGCGGCCGGAATCGCGATTACGGATGCAAGGCGTCGCCACATTAAATTTGGCCCGCCCTACCAGGAAATACGCCAACAGGTGGTTTATCGCACTGGCACCACTCGCCCAACCAGCGTCCAGGACCTGACTGGCCGGCAAATCGAGGTGCAGGCCGGCACAGCCTATGTCGAGCGTCTCAATGAACTGAAACAGCAGAATCCGAACCTGAAATGGAACGAAGTGGATACGGAAACCGAGGACTTACTGTCGCTGGTCTGGCAGGGCCTGCTGGAAATCACCGTCGCGGACTCCAACATTGTGGCGCTAAGCCGCCAATACCACACCGATTTGCAGGTCGCCTTCGATATCCAGAAACCGGAATCACTCGCTTGGGCGTTTCCACCCGGAAACGATGACAGCCTCGTCAATGCCGCTGAAAAATTTCTGAGCAAGGCCCGCGCTTCTGGTGAGCTGGCGCGTCTGATAGACCGTTACTATGGCCCGGCAAGCCGCGTCAATTTCATCAACCTGACCACATACAAACTGCGCATTCGGAATCGTTTGCCGGTATTTCAGAGCCTATTCGAACAGGCCGGCAAAAAATACAATCTCGACTGGAGACTGCTTGCCGCGATGGGTTATCAGGAGTCCACCTGGAACCCCAAGGCGATTTCTCCGACCGGGGTTCGGGGTTTGATGATGTTGACGGAGGAAACTGCCGAGCATCTTGGCGTCAAAGACCGGCTCGATCCGGCGCAAAGTATCGACGGAGGTGCGCGGTATATCCTCGACCTGACCGAACGCATGCCCGATAGCGTCACCGGGCCAGACCGTGTCTGGATGGCGCTCGCGGCCTACAACATCGGCCTCTACCATCTCGAAGACGCGCGCATCATCACCCAGAAACGCAAGCGCGACCCGAACAAATGGAACGACGTAAAGGAAAGCCTGCCGCTGCTGGCCGATGAAGCCTGGAACAGCAAAGCAAAATACGGCTACGCGCGCGGACTGGAACCAGTACTCTTCGTCAATCGGATTCGCGCCTACTATGACGTGCTGGTAAATATAGATGAGCAAGAGCGGGCCAGCAACAAGCCCGAGGCGCTCAACCTCAAGGCGCCCGCCATCTAACGATCAGCGTTTTTTCTGAAAGAAAGCCTTGAGCTGTTCGCTGCATTCGCTTCCGAGAACACCGGCGGTAATCTCGGTGCGATGATTCAGGCGGTTGGAATCCAGCAAGTTGAAGACGGAGCCGCCAGCGCCAGCCTTGGGATCGGCCGCGCCGAACACCACCCTCTCCACCCGCGCGTGCACCATGGCGCCGGCGCACATGGAACAGGGCTCGAGCGTGACATACAGCGTGGTTCCGGGAAGACGGTAATTGCGAAGATGTGCGGCGGCGGCGCGCAGTGCCATGATCTCGGCATGGGCCGTGGGATCGTTTGAAACAATCGGTTGGTTCCAGCCTTCCCCAATGATCGCGTCGTTTGCCACCACCACAGCACCGATGGGTACCTCACCCAGTGCCTCCGCCTGATTCGCCAGCACGATGGCGCGGCGCATGAGTTCCACATCCCGCGCCGTGGCTGGCGTTACTCCCATTCGATGGTCGCCGGCGGCTTACCGGAGATGTCGTAGA